>DATEWS010000054.1:0-4771 GCA_035257785.1 Pyrinomonadaceae bacterium | reverse complement strand
CAGCGCGATACTCGATAAAGAGACGATCATCAGCAGCGTGCCGATGACAGTGCGTATTGATTTCATGTTTCCTCCTTCAATTGCCTGGCGTTGTAAAAGCTCAACACCTACAAGTGGCTAAAAGGAGGAAACCATCACACTACATACTTGGATACCCAACAATGATTTATCTTTCGCCCTGGTGGTTGACCAATAAATTGCCATCCTCGGTAAGCGACTCGGCGCCGAAGAAGATCCGTTTGATGTCCGGATGGCACGACTGAATTCCCTTCTGTAATCGCCTGACGGCCTGCCTGACTTCAAGCGCCGAGATGTGGTTATGAAAGCGCAGCTCGATCGTCATCAACACTTCGTGTGGTCCAAGATACAACGTATAAAGCGCCCTCACACGCTCGACGGCGGGATCGTCTGCTACCTTCTTGCGCACTGTCTTCAACGTCTCCGCATCGAGTCCTTCACCAATCAACAACCCTTTGCTCTCGTAGACCATCAACACCGCGACCGCACACAAGAGCAGTCCGATAACTACCGACGCCGCGCCATCGAGATAGGGCAATCCGAGTTGGCGTCCAAGAAAGATGCCGACGAAGGCGAACACGAGACCGAGCAGCGCGGCTGAGTCTTCGAGCAACACCGTAAAGCTGCTCGGATCTTTTGTTTCATGAATGGCCTGCAAAACGCCTCGCCTGCCGCGCTCAACACTAAATGCTTTCCATCCGGCCAGCCACGTTGCGCCTTCAAACACCGCGGCTATCCCGAGCACCGCATAACTCACCACCGGATTCTCAATCTCAGCCGGGTGCAGGATGTGCAGGATGCCTTCATACGCCGACATGCCGCCGCCGACGGCGAAGACGAGTACGCCCACCACGAGTGTCCAGAAGTAGAGTTCATGTCCATGTCCAAACGGGTGATCTGAATCCGAGGGCTTGCGACTCTTGTAAACTCCGAGCAGCATCAATCCACCGTTGCCGGTATCGACAACCGAATGGATCGCCTCAGAGAGCATGGCCGCACTCCCGGTAAACGCAGCCGCGACAAACTTCGTCGCAGCGATCGCCATGTTGCCGGCAATCGCTGCGTAGATAGCGAATTGTGATTTCGAAATTCCCTTTTCAGTCCCGATCATTGGAATAAGAAGTAGCCACAATAAAGCACAAAAGCACAAATTAATACTAAAACTGCGGAGGGAATATGGCGCAAAAAGGAGAGTTAGAACGATTCGGGTTCCGGTTCGAGAACGAGTTGCTCGCTTTGTCGCATAACGCGCCGCATCAGGAGTGGTTCATCAAACATCTGCTCGAGACCACGCACGATCGCGTATCTCGGCTCATCAGCAACGCGCACCGGCAGTTTGATCTGATCGCGCAGGTATTCATCAATGCCTCCAAAGAGCGCGCCGCCACCTGTGAGAATGATTCCTCGATCGTAAATGTCACCTGCGACTTCGGGCGGGAGTTCGCTGAGCGTCGCGCCAACGCCTGCCACAATCTGACGAACAACTTCCTGGGCCACCGGATAGATCTCGCCCGCAGTGATCTCGATCGAGCGAGGCATTCTCGTCAACACGTCACTGCCGTTGATCGGAATCTCGTGCGCCAGGTCAACAGGAACAGTGGCTGAAGCGATTTCCAACTTCAGACGTTCCCCGGTCCTCGCTCCGATGAGCAGACCGCGATGACGCCGCACGTGATTGATGATCGCGGAGTCGATATCGGAACTCCCGATCCGGTCCGCGCGTGCGCGAATAATCTTGCCGCTGGCAACGATCGCGACGTTTGTTGTTCCGCCACCGATGTCTACGACTGCGGAAGCGTGCGTGTCGCCAGCGCTGATGCCGCAACCAAAAGCGGCCGCGAGACCTTCTTCGATCATTCCGACGCGACCGACACGCGCATGTTGAGCGGCGCTGAGCAACGCGCGTCGTTCAACCGGCGTGACATCCGAGAACACACTCATCAACGCGCGCCGACCAAAGCTCGTGATACTTCCGCGCGCCTTACGCACGAAGTGTGCGAGCATCTCCTGCGTGCGTTCGAAATCGGCAACCACACCGTTGAGCATCGGCGCGATCACTGCGACCCCGCGCGCCTCGCGTCCGTACTTCTGTCGCGCTTCGCGACCGATGTCAATCACATCGCCGCTGGCGGTGTCGACTGCAACCAGCGAAGGCTCGTCAATGACAACGCCGCGCCCGCGCACAGCAATGATCGTCGACGCCGATCCCATGTCTATCGCCATGTAAGCCATGGCGTGAGCTTAGCACAACCAAGTATAGGTCCTACATGTCCTATAGGACCTATATCAGGTGTGGCGCAGGACAACGATTGGATCGACTCGCATCGCGCGTGTGGCGGGAATCAGGCAGGCGAGCAGCGCGACGAATCCAAGCAGGAGCACAATCATTGCAAACGTCAACGGATCCGTCGATGTCACTCCGAACAACATGTTCTCGATAAAACGTGTCAGACCAAACGACGCGAGCACGCCAATCACAACGCCCATGCTGACCAGCACGAGCCCGCGTCCGACGATCAATTTCAGAATCGAGCCGGGTTGCGCGCCGAGCGCCATGCGAATTCCGATCTCACGCGTGTGTTGCGCGACCGTGTAACTCATCACGCCGTAAACACCAATCAACGCCAGCAACAACGACACACCCGCGAACACACTCAACAACGTTGTGTTTAGACTCTTGTCCTTCACAGTGTTTTCGATCACGAGGTTCATTCCCTGCACTGCATAGATCGGTTGCGCCGGATCAACGGCCTGGACCTCGCGCCGCACCGCGCCCGCGATGCTGTTGGTATCGAGTGTCGAACGCACGAGTATTCGCATGTTCCAACGCATGTCGGGCCAGAAACCCTTCACGGTATACGGCGCATACATTTCCGGCACTGCTTTTTGCAGCATGCCACGATTCTTTACGTCGCCCACGACGCCGATGACAGTTGCCTTCGTATAGTCTTCGATTTGTTTTCCGATGGGATCCTCACCCGGCCAGATTTGTTTGGCCATCGCTTCGTTGATGACGACGACCGGCTGCGTGTCGTCACCTTGCTGTTTGCTGAACAGACGGCCACGCAACAACGGAACACCCGCAGTCTGAAAATACTCTTCACTGACCGCGCGATACTCGACGACGGGCGACTCGTTTGGCGGATACGTTTTATCCGTGACTGCGATGTTGCCGTTGTACCCGGTCTCCTCGACCGGCAGGTGCGAGATGATCGCCGCTGTCTGCACTCCCGGCAGGTTTTTCACTCGCTCGAGCACCTGCTGGTAAAAGCGAATTGCTGAATCAGCCTCGCCGTATCTCTCTTTCGGCAAGGTGATTTTCGCAGTGAGCAGGTTTTGTGGTTTTAGTCCGGGCTCGACTTCGCGAATCCGCAATACACTGCGAATCATCAGTCCGGCCCCGATAAGTAGAACGACCGCGGCAGCAACTTCGATCACGACCAGAAGCTGTCGCAACCAACCACCAACGAAACTGTCCGAAGCCGTGTTGCCGCCTTCTTTCAACGTGGTCTGCACGTCAGTCTTGCCCGCTTGCAGTGAAGGAATCACGCCGAACACGACGCTCGTAAGAACCGCGACTGCGAGTGTGAAGAGCAACACGCGCGCATCGATTCGTATCTCCTGCGAGCGTGGCATAAAAGGAAAAGCAATCTTGCCGAGCACGCCCATGCTCCACCACGCGAGCGCGATTCCGAGCCCACCACCTAACACCGAAAGCAACAGACCTTCAGCAAGAAACTGTTGGATCAAACGGCGACGTCCGGCGCCAAGCGCGATGCGAATGCTGATCTCACGACGACGGACGGTCGCGCGCGCGAGTAATAAGTTGGCGACGTTAGTGCAAGCGATCAGCAGCACGAAACCAACTGCGACCATCATCATCACGAGCGTTGAGCGCACATTCGCAACCCACAGCTCCTCGATCTGAGTCAGACGAATGCCGCGTCCGTCTTTGTACTGTGCTTCGAGTCGTTGCGCGATCGTGTTCATGCTGTCTCGCGCCTGCGCGAGTGTGACGCCTGATTTGAGCCGCCCAATCACGAGAAACTTGTGATTGCCTCGACTTGTTCGGTCGGTTTCGGAAAAGACGAGTGGCGACCACATTTGCACTGTGCGGTATAGAGACGAGAGTTCCGGTGGCATCACGCCGACGATTGTGTACTGTTGTCCGTTTAAGGGAATCGTTTGGTTGATGACGTTTGGATTCGTAGCGAAGTTTCGCCGCCAGAGTTCATCACTAAGCACGACGACCCGTTCGTTGCCCGCGACGTCTTCGCCCGGAAGAAAAGCTCGTCCGAGGGTTGGTTTAACTCCAAGCACGTCGAAATAGTTTGTGCTGACGTTTAGGCCAGGGATGCGCTGCGGTGTGTCGCTGCCCTGTAGATTGAAACTTGTGGACCAGTAAGCGGAGATGCCGGCGAAGACTGTGTTCTGAGCTTTCCAATCCTCCATCGTGGGCACGGAGACGGAACCCCAGCCATCGGGTTTGAACGTTTCGGAAAGATCGAGCAGTTGTTCCGACTCGGGAAACGGAAGCGGTTTCAGGAGCACGGCGTTGACAGCCGAGAAGATCGCGGTGTTTGCGCCGATGCCGAGTGCGAGCGTCAGCGCAGCGATCAACGTGAAGCCGGGACGCTTAATCATCATTCGCATTCCGTAGCGCAAATCCTGAACAAAGTTTCGCATCTCGTTTGCTCCTTTCTCTGCGGCCCTCTGCGTATCTCTGCGTTCTCTGCGTTGAAAGGCACCTTGA
>DATEWS010000053.1:0-2406 GCA_035257785.1 Pyrinomonadaceae bacterium | reverse complement strand
CGAGTTGGTTTGTGCATGTGAGGCTGAATGCGCCAGTAGCACCACAAATAAAAAAAATCATCATCGCGCTAGAATCGCGAAACGATGAACAGGCTGCCACCAATCGCAATCAGGTCTTCGAGCAAAGCGATGTTGAAATCTCGCTGGCGCAGGGACTTCACGAGCCGAGCACGGACCTGATAGCCGCCGAAACAACCGACGATTCCGCCGATCACTCCCAACCCAGCACCAACGTAAACCGATTTGCCACCGCCAAGCGAAACGCATGCGCCCGTGAAGCCACCGGTCACGATGCGTGCGATGAGTCCTGGAGGCGCAGTGCGGTTCGGAGTATTCGGCAGCTTATCAAACATGATTTCCGTGATCGCTAACACGCTCAGAATTATCGCGGCAGGAAGCGAGCCGATGAGCGACAGTGGCCGCGCAAGTTTGAGCCAACCCAGGTGCACGGCCCACGCGACCGCCGCAGGAGGCGTCAGCGACCGCAGCCCGGCGAAGAGTCCAATAAGAAATGCGAATAACAGCGTCATCTGTGTCAGCTATCTCGGTTGTATATATCTTAAATAAACGCACGGCGCTCACCTGGTGCGAGTGCCTTGATCTCCCGGTATTCACATCTCACGGGCTTGAAGGCGCTCGAGGAATATCAAACACACCTTCATTAACTGATGAATCTATTTTGATCTCGGTAAATCTCCGCACCACCGTGTCGTAAGAGGATACGTCGGACGTGCGAATGACGAAAGGTAGCTTGACGCCGCTTACATCGCGATAGTCGCTGAAATCCCATTGCACGTTAAGCGGGCCAAGCATCGTGTTGGTCACATTAACTCTTCGCAAGAGAAGTCCGCTCTCTACATCAAAAAACAGTTGAATCAATGGTGTCGAACTGTCTTCACTAGTGATCTCGTAGCATTCGCGATCGTTAATTCTGACGACGCCGATCATCGTAGCGCGAGTTGGAGACTCTGGAATTTTAATCGGGCTAAAGAGACCATCCGAAGCAATAGTCGTCGTGGGCGTCGCCTTCATCGCTTTCAAATTTTCACCCGACGCCTGGTTTATGCCTCTGCTCGATTGCACCCAGGCCGTGGCGCCGTTCCATCCTCGAGTAACGACTCCTGATGTTAGCGTTTCTACTATCCGCACCTTGTTTGGTCGTTTGAAAATGATTTCGGTTGGACCAGAAGCCTTCGCCCTTTCAACTCTTTCCACTGTCCCGCGCATCACGATTGCCTGCGAAAAAATGTCTTGATGGTTGAAGCCGACGACTGAAAGATACTTCGCCAAAACTTCAGGCCCGGCCGGCAACACGCGCGCCGGCTGAGGTTTAAGCGCTTCGCCAAAATAGTCGCGCGGCGGGAGCGGCGCCATGCGTTCCGGACGCGTGCTGCCGCGATGGCAGGTGAAACAGGTCACGACCCCGTCACGATTGAACCTCGTGCGATTCAACTCGAGCACCATTCGCATCATGTCGCGTCCGACTGCCTTTTCCTTCTTGTCATCTCGTTCCCAAAGCCATGTGTCCTCTCCGGTCTGCGGGTTCTTCGCGCCCTTCACGTGGCAATGATCACAATTGACACCGAGTGAATCGCTAACAAAGTTCATCAGGAGAAACAACTGCGAATCAGGCAGTCCTTTGAGAACCTGAATGTTCTTCCTAACTTGTTCGACCGGTTTGTCCGCTGTCGACTGGGTCTGAGCGAGTTTCGTTTTCCACCCGATCAGCAGAAAAGTAAGGAAGAGCACGACGCAGAGCCTGGGTGTGATTTTGAAATTAGACATACGCGAGGATCTCTCGATTACGAAGAGTCAACGCCTAACGCTTTGCTGGTGCACGCCGGCGAACCTGTGTTGTGGTCCAGTCGACCATCATTTCGAACAAGCCCGGCGGGAAGCGTTTGAGGCGGACGAACTCGTTGGGATTCTCAGGCGGAACTTCCATAAGATTATGACTCCCGTTTGGGTAAACCTTAACTATGTAATCGCGGCGTCCCGCCTGATCCATGATTTGCCTGATCGCGTTCACATTCGCTTTCACACCTTCAGGCGTATCAAGCTCGCCGAAGATCGCCAGCAGCGGGGCCTTCGAGGCGCGCAATGTTGGTGCGGGATCGTAAAAATAAAAGCTATGCATGTAAGCCCAAAAAGGATGATCGGGTTTCTCCGGTCCAAACACATCTATGCCCTGCTGGCGAAACCATTTCTGGTCTTTGGCTGTGGCTCGAGCTCGCGCGTACTCGTCCCACTTGGTGATATTGGAAGGTGAAACAATGATCTCGTTCTTCAGCCTTTGCCACGCCAGCGCATCCTTGACTTCATCCGCGGTATAGCCGGCTTTCATTAACTCGTACTCGGTATCAAACAACTCTGTTTCAGCGGGTGACAGGCCGCCGCCCGACATGG
>DATEWS010000052.1:0-2289 GCA_035257785.1 Pyrinomonadaceae bacterium | reverse complement strand
ACGCTTCATTTCCAACGACGAAGTCGGACGATCGGCGATGGTCGTAGTCCTTGGCGGCGATATCAAGGACAAGTTTTTCCCGAACCAGGATGCGATTGGGAAGACTCTGAAAGTTCGCGGCCTGCCGATGCGCGTGGTCGGCGTCGAAGAGAAGCGCGGCTCGTTCTTCGGCGACTCGTTCGACCGTCACATCTACATTCCGGTAACTACGCACCTCCAAATTTTCGGACGCAACGGTCTTCAGATACACGGGAAGAGTCGCTCGCGGGAGAGGTTTCACGCGGCCATCGAAGACGCGCGCGTCGCGATGCGAATCAAGCATCGTCTCAACGGCAACGAAGAAGATGATTTCGGTCTGGTGAACGTTGAAGAATTGAACAATCAGATCGATGAGTTCACTGGCGCGATCGCGAAGGTCGTAATTCCGATCACGCTGATAACACTCGTAGTCGGCGGCATCGTGGTGATGAACATCATGTTGGTGAGCGTTACTGAAAGAACGTTTGAAGTCGGATTGAGAAAAGCTGTGGGCGCAACACGCCGCCAGATTCTGCTTCAGTTTCTGATCGAGTCGGGAATTCTTTGTGCCCTCGGCGGCATCATTGGACTGCTGGTCGCCTGGGGCGTCACAACGTTAATCACGACGCTCGCTTCGATCACGATGACGATAACCATCGGTTACATATTGCTGGCGTTAATCGTATCGACTCTGGTCGGAATGATCGCGGGTATTTATCCGGCGTTTAAAGCGGCGCGACTGGATCCGATTCTGGCACTGAGTAAAGCGTAATGAAGTTTCAACTGCCAAAAGGCATTTTGCGAGAGACGCTGCGAATGGCGCTCGATAGTGTGCGCGGTCATAAGTTCCGCAGCTTTCTCACCGTGCTCGGAATCGTGATCGGCGTGATGACGGCGATCTCGATCGCGTCGCTGCTCACGGGCCTGCGCCAGAATATTGTCGCGATGATCGAAGAGTATGGGACGAACAACATCTACGCGTTCCATCTTTCCACTGGACCACGCACGAGCGAGGATCGTTCTGAGCGTCTGCGAAGGCCGCTCACAGTCGCCGACGCAGAAGCGATCAAGGCCCAGGCGCCCGCTGTTGAAGAAGTCGCGCACGTAGCGCCGAATGTTGGTTATGGTGGTGGATCATTCGACGACAACGTTACTTACCAGGGACGCAATTATCGTTGGGGAAACACGCAGGGTGTTTCGCCAAACTATGCCGACATCACCAACATCTCGCTGCGAGAAGGGCGCTTCATCACTGACGCGGACGATCAACAGCGCGCGAACGTGATGGTCATCGGCGTGAACGCTGCTGACGCGCTGTTTCCTGGTTACAACCAGATTGCCGGCGCGCAGGTGCGCATGGGTGGTTACAACTTCGAAATCATCGGCGTGCTCGAGAAGCGCAAGGCTGGCTTCTTCGGTGAGAACGAAGAGGACAACGCCGTTTACATTCCTTTTCGCACGGCGCAAAAAATCGCGCCGGCAAAGGGATACTTGCTGCTCGTAATTCGCGGTCGTACGGGACAAGTTCAAGAAGCACTCACGCAGTCGGAAGAGATCCTGCGTCGCCGCCGTCACGTGAAGTTTGGCGATCCAAACAACTTCGACATCAAGACTGCTGACAAGTTTATCGAACAGTTTGACAGCATCACGGCGATGGTCGGATTGATCGCGATCGCTATTTCGAGTTTGGGTTTGCTTGTCGGTGGCATCGGCGTGATGAATATCATGCTCGTGAGCGTTACTGAGCGCACAAAGGAGATTGGTGTGCGCAAAGCGATTGGCGCACGGCGGAAAGACATTGTGCGGCAGTTTTTATTCGAGGCGATGATGCTCACGTTTCTCGGCGGCGTGTTGGGTGTTGTGCTTGCGGTGGGCATTAGTCGTTTGCTGATGCTTTTGCTTCCTGATCTGCCGGCGTCGATCCCGTCGTGGGCAGTTATTACGGGACTGACTGTTTCGATCGGAGTTGGTCTGATCTTCGGCGTGTGGCCCGCGCGCAAAGCGTCAAAGCTAGATCCGATTGAATGCCTCCGATACGAATAATTTTTAGCCACAAAAAGGCACATAAGTCACAAAAAGCTTTCTCAATCGGTTGTTGTTTTGTGCCTTATGTGCCTTTTTGTGGCTAATTTAATGTATTCTCCGCTTGTGGACCGCGACTTCATTAAGGAATTCCTGACTTACATCCAGGTCGAGAAGGGTCTTGCACCTCACACACTCGCGAGTTACAAACGCGATCTCGATCGCCTTCAATCGTGGGCCGATACAAAC
>DATEWS010000051.1:0-6721 GCA_035257785.1 Pyrinomonadaceae bacterium | reverse complement strand
ATCAACGTCTGTGAAGGGTGGCATGGGCGCGTTCGCTCAGGCACTCGGCGATGCAGCGACAAGGGCTGGGGCTGAAATACGCACCGCGGCGGAAGTCACGCGCATTGAAGACGGTAAGGTGATCCTGCGCGACGGTGAAACATTCGAGGCGCGAGCGGTCGTGTCAAACGCCGATCCGCGGACAACGTTTCTGAAGTTGATCGATCCGGTCGAACTCGATCCGAATTTCCTTTCGAAGATGCGCAATTATCGCGCGCCGGGAGTAGTGGCAAAGATCATTCTCAAGCTTTCGCGTATGCCGGAGTTTCGCGGTGTTGACGATCCGGAAAAACTGTTGGGCCGCATTCATATTGGGCCTGAGATCGATTATCTCGAGCGCGCTTTTGATGCGTCGAAGTACGGCGAGTTTTCACGCGAACCGTATCTTGACATTGCGTTTCCGTCGCCTGATGTGATGTCGATTCATGTCCAGTTTGTGCCGTATAAATTAAAGGAAAGCCGCGAGGAGTTGGCGGCTGTGGTCATCAAGCAGTTGGAAAAATACGCGCCCGGGATCAAAGATTTGATCGTTGGAACTGAGATGATCACACCGCGCGATCTCGAAGAAACGTACGGTCTCAGCGGCGGACACATTCATCACGGCGAACAGACGCTCGATCAAAGTTTTACTTTTCGTCCCGTGATCGGCTGGGCGCAATATCGGACGCCATTCAAACGACTCTACCTGTGCGGCGCGGGCACGCATCCGGGCGGTGGCATCACGGGCTTGCCGGGCGCGAACGCGGCGCGTGAGATCGCGCGCGACTTCAAAGCGGGCAAAGTATGATCAAACGAAGTTTCGCCAGTGACAACAACGCCGGTGTTCATCCGGAAGTCATCGAAGCCATCCGAGCTGCGAACGAAGGTCACGTCATCGCTTACGGTGACGATCCGTTCACCGCGCGTGCAATCAAGTTGTTTCAGAAACACTTCGGCCGCGACATTGCGGTTTATTTTGTTTTCGGTGGTACGGGCGCGAACGTTCTCGGACTGAAGGCGATTACAAAATCGCATCAGGCCGTAATTTGTGCTGAGACTGCGCACGTGAACGTCGACGAATGCGGCGCGCCGGAGAACTTCACCGGCTGCAAACTGCTGACGCTTGCGACGCCTGACGGCAAGCTTCGCATCGAACAAATCAAGCCGTTGCTGCATGGCATCGGCGTCGAACACCATGTGCAGCCCGCGGTGATCACGATCTCGCAAGCCACTGAGATGGGCACCGTCTATACGAAGAAAGAACTGAAGACGCTTGCCTCCTTCGCTCACGACCACGGCATGCTGTTGCACGTTGATGGTGCGCGTCTCTCGAATGCGGCGGTGAGTCTGGATGCGAGTTTGAAAGAGATCACTGGGGATGCGGGTGTTGATGTGTTGTCGTTCGGCGGCACGAAGAACGGCATGATGTACGGTGAGTCAGTGGTCTTCTTTAATCCGAAGCTGGCGGCCGACTTCAAATACATTCGCAAACAAGGGATGCAACTGTCGTCGAAGATGCGCTTTATCGCGGCTCAGTTTGAAGCGATGCTGGCGGGTGACTTGTGGCGCCGGGGTCCGGAGCACGCGAATCGAATGGCGCAGTTGCTCGCAACCGAGTTGGCGAAGTTGCCGCAGATCAAGATCACGCAACCGGTGGAATCAAACGGCGTCTTCGCGGTCATACCGAGCAAATACATTCCGGCGCTCCAGAAAAAATATTTCTTCTACGTTTGGAACGAAGAGATTTCGGAAGTGCGGTTGATGGCGTCGTTTGATACGACGGAAGAGGACATTCGCGACTTCGTCGCATTCGTGCGCAAGACGGTGAAGTGAATCATTCCTTCGGATGACATTTTTATTGAGCATCGATGTCGGCACCTCCGGCGTGCGCGCAGCCTTGTTCGACGCGCGTAGCGCGCCAGGGCCGGGAGCGCAAACGCGCAACCGCCGTGCTTTCACAACTCTCTCAGACTTTGCCGAACTAGACGCGGATCAGATCGTCGCGGAAGTTATCAAGACAATCGATGAGTTACTCGCGAATTCTCCAGGACCAATCGAGCTGATCGCAATCTCGGCTTTCTGGCATAGCTTGATCGGCATCGACGCTGCCGGATTTCCGACCACTCCACTGCTAACCTGGGCCGATACTCGCGCAGCCCAGTTCGCAAAAGCATTGCGTGAGAATTTCGACGAGCGTGAGATTCACGCGCGCACCGGCTGTCGTTTCCATCCGAGTTACTGGCCCGCGAAGCTGCGATGGCTCAAGCACGAACATCAGGAGAAGTTTCAGGACACGCGTTGCTGGCTTGGGTTTGCCGAGTATCTTTGCCTGCGATTGTTCGGAACCGTTGCGACATCGATCTCGATGGCATCAGCGACGGGGTTGTTTAATCAACGCGAGTGCGACTGGGATTGGGATTTTGTTCGAGACCTCGGTATCTCGCGCGAGACGCTGCCTGAGATCAGATCGCAAATAGATGTACGAGTGTCTGAATCGCGCTGGCCGGCACTGGCTGAAGCGCGACTCGTCACGATCGTCGGCGACGGCGCGGCAAACAACATCGGCGCGGGTTGTAGTACGAAAGACAGAATCGCGCTGATGATTGGCACATCAGGCGCGATGCGAGTGGTGTTCGCTGGTGAGCCTCCGGCTGAACTCGCGCCGGCTTTGTGGAGCTATCGCGTGGATCAGAAGCGTGTGGTCATTGGAGGTGCGCTGTCGGACGGTGGCGGCCTCGTACAATGGTTAGGTCAATCACTCAAGATCGACGAGGGCGAAGTCGGGGCACTTGAACCTGACGCGCATGGTCTCACAGTGTTGCCGTTCTGGTCGGGCGAGCGCAGCACCGGTTGGTCCAGTGACGCACGCGGCGGCATCTTCGGGTTAAGGCAGAAAACTACACCGGTTGAGATTATGCGCGCAACGCTCGAAGCGATCGCGTATCGATTCGCGTTGATCGCCCGGGCACTCGATCAAGTCGCGCCAAACGCAACTATCTTCGCGTCAGGCAACGCACTGCGTTCGTCGCCGGTATGGTTACAGATCATCGCCGATGTTTTAGGACGTCAATTGCTCTTTGGCGGCACGGCGGAAGCATCGATCCGCGGTGCTGCCTTGCTTGGGTTGGAAGCGGTGGGCAAAATAGGAACTATTGAGGAAGATTCAGTTGCAATCGAACAGGTATTCGAGCCTGACCTGGAGCGACACGCTCGCTATCAGCAGGGCCTCGCACGCCAGGAAGAACTCTACAAGCGACTTTATAGGATGGAATAGGAGGCAGGAGCAGCAGGCAGGAGCAGGATAGAGCCTGCTCCTGTACACTGCTCCTGCTCCTGAATTGCACACAAGTAGGAACCGAAACAAATGAGCGCGCCTCTGCCGAAAGAAAATTCCAACACCAATCCAGAACTCGATCAACTCTGCATCAACACCATTCGTGCGTTGTCGCTTGATGCCGTTCAAAAAGCAAACTCCGGCCATCCCGGATTGCCGCTCGGCGCCGCGCCGATGGCTTACGTGCTTTGGACGCGTTTTCTGCGACACAATCCGCACAACCCGAAGTGGGAGAATCGAGATCGCTTTCTGCTCTCAGCCGGTCACGGATCGATGTTGATCTACTCGTTGCTGCACCTGACCGGTTACGATCTTCCCCTCGATGAATTGAAAAACTTCCGTCAGTGGGGTTCAAAGACGCCCGGTCATCCCGAGTACGGACTCACGCCCGGCGTCGAGATCACCACCGGACCTCTGGGTCAGGGTTTCGCGAACGGCGTCGGCATGGCCATGGGCGCCGCGCATCTCGGCGCAAAGTTCAACAAGGAAGGGTTCCCGGTCATCGATCACTACGTTTACGCGATTGTTTCGGACGGCGATCTGATGGAAGGCGTCGCTTCTGAAGCAGCTTCACTCGCGGGCCATCTCAAGCTCGGCAAGTTGATTTATCTCTACGACGACAATCACGTCACGATCGAAGGCTTCACCAGTCTCGCGTTTAGCGAAGACGTGCCGAAGCGTTTCGAAGCATACGGCTGGCACACACGCACAGTCACCGACGGCAACAATCTTGACGACATCGAAGCCGCGATTCGCGAAGCGCAGTCAGTTACCGACAAGCCAAGCCTGATTTCAGTTAAGACTGTTATCGGTTTCGGCATGCCGACGCAGGGAACGCGCAAGGCTCACAGCGATGCACCCGGCGAAGACGCGGTGAAAGAGACGAAACGTCATCTCGGTTGGCCCGAAGACAAGCAGTTCTTCATTCCCGACGAAGCGCTCGCGCACTTCCGCGAAGCAATTCAACGCGGCGAACAGTTTGAATCCGAGTGGAATGAGCTTGTTAATAATTACGAACAGCAGCATCCGGAAGATGGACAGACTTTTCACACAACGATGAGCGGAGAGCTGCCCGAAGGTTGGGAAGATCACCTCCCGAAGTTTGAAGATGCGAAATCGGTGGCGACGCGTGTTGCGAGTGGTGAAGTGATCAACGCACTCGCGCCGGTGATGCCCATGCTCATCGGCGGCTCGGCGGATCTCGGCGTCTCAAATAACACCGACATCAAGGACGGCGGCAGCTTCGAAGCAGGTAGTTACGAGGGACGCATACTGCACTTCGGCGTGCGCGAACACGCAATGGGTTCGACGCTCACGGGCATTTCGCTGAACGGAGGTTTGATTCCGTATGGCGGAACGTTCCTGACATTCTCTGACTACATGCGCCCGGCGATTCGTCTCGCGGCGCTTTCGGAAGTGCAAGTGATTTACGTTTTCACACACGACTCGATCGGACTCGGTGAAGATGGACCAACACATCAACCGATCGAACATCTCGCTGCGCTCCGCGCGATCCCGCACTTGTTTGTGATCCGTCCGGCCGACTCGCCGGAAGTGAGCGAGGCATGGCGAATCGCGATACAGCGACGCAACGCGCCGACAGCGCTCGCGTTGACGCGACAGAAAGTGCCCGTAATCGATAGAAACAAATTTGCGAAAGCAGACGGTTTGCGGCGCGGCGCTTATGTGTTGGCGGACGCGGAAACGCCGCTATTGATCCTGATTGCCACCGGATCAGAGGTTTCGCTCGCGCTGGAGGCGCGGGAAAAACTGGAAGCTGAAGGTGTTCCCACACGTGTAGTGTCCATGCCTTGTTGCGAACTGTTTGACGAGCAACCGGAGGAATATCGAAACGAAGTGTTGCCGCCGGCGATTACGGCACGGCTCGCGATCGAAGCGGGTGTCAGGCAGGGTTGGGATCGATATGTTGGATCAGCAGGCGACGTCGTGTGTCTCGATCGCTTCGGAGCATCAGCGCCCGGCGAAGTTGCGATGCGTGAACTGGGATTCAACGTCGATAACGTCTTGAAGCACGCCCGGGCGTTACTATGAAATCCATCCACAGATTACACAGAATAAATCTGCGTAATCTGTGGATGTGCTACTGAATCATCATGCGTATAGCAATCGGTGCGGATCATGCGGGTTACCCGCTCAACGAGCGAGTGATCGAAGAGCTGCGGCAGTCAGGTCACGACCTGATCGACTTCGGCACTCACGACGGTTCCGTCCCCGACGATTATCCTGACTACGCCGAAAAAATCGGTAACGCCATCCAGAATGGCGATGCTGAAATCGGTCTCTTGATCTGCGGCAGCGGTGTTGGCGCTGCTGTCGCCGCCAACAAACTCAACGGCATTCGCGCCGCACTTTGCGGCGACACCTATTCCGCGCATCAATCACGCGAACACGACGACTGTAATGTGCTGTGCCTGGGCGCGCGCGTGGTTGGAGTCGAGCTCGCGCTCGATATCGTTCGCGCCTTTGTGGCCGCGCGGTTCACAGGTGAAGAACGGCACCTCCGCCGCTTGGCAAAGATTCAAGCTCTCGAAAGAAAGCGCAACGCGCCCGGCAATACCTGAAATTGCACGGGCGTAACCCCTCGTACGTTTCCATCAGCTTCCAACGGCATCGCATCCTGCAACAACAGCGTTTCGATCCGCACGATTGTGCCTTGCGTGATCGTAACCTTCGGATTGTTGACGTGACCGCCAGTGTGTACGCGCGAAAGCTCTGTCACGACGTTTGCGCGTGACAGTCCAGAAGCAGTTATCACGTCCAGCTTGCCGTCATCGATCTTCGCCTCGGGGGACAACATCATTCCACCGCCCGCGTAGAGGGCGTTCGCCACAGCGACCAGATTCATTGGACCATCCGCGACGGTTCGTCCGTCGACAGTCACAATCACGCGGCGCTCGCGCCACGCTGCCAACGCGCCAACGGCCGCAAACACAAAACGAAACTCGCCCGAGAAGTTGCGCATGAACTTTCCCTGCGCTGCGACACGACCCGCGGTTTCACCACCAATGCCCATCGTTGAAGCGTTGAGACAGATGAAAGGCTTTTCGTAACCATTGCAACGTCCGTAAAGAACATCTATTTGTCGGGCGCGGACGTTTGAAATAACCGTTTCGATCCACTCCTGCAACTTCGCACGACGCCCGTAAAGTCCACGAGCAAAATCGTCGCCAGTGCCTGCCGGAAGAATGGAGAGTGTTGCGGACGGATTGATCGCAGCGGGCAGCACGTCAAGATCGTCATTGAATTCGAAAAATCCTTCGGCGACTTCACTGAGCGTGCCGTCTCCACCGACAACTACGATGGATTGAGTACCGGACTTCAGCGCCGCACGGGCGTGCGTCGTCGCAT
>DATEWS010000050.1:0-2203 GCA_035257785.1 Pyrinomonadaceae bacterium | reverse complement strand
GAGTTCGAATGGCGCGGCTCGCGCGAGGGGGATCGGAACCGACATTGGTAACGTTGGCCGCAACGTCCTACGTGGTCCAGGACAATTCAACGTGGACTTCTCGGTTATCAAGCGGTTTCCGATCAGTGAACAGAAAAACGTGGAGTTCCGCGCTGAGTTCTTCAATCTTTTCAACAACGTGAACCTCGATACTCCGATTAGCAATCTCAACGTGATCACCTCGTCCGGAGGCAGCATCGACGCGAACACCGGACGGATCATCAACCCCGGAGACTTCGGCCGCATAGTCTCGACGGCCAGTAATCCGCGTTTGATTCAGTTTGCGATTAAGTTCAACTTCTAACGGAGATCTGAATGGCTAAAACTCCTGATTTCCCGAAAACTATTCGTATTGGAATTCTCGTCTACGATGGATTTGAGCCCATCGACGTGTGGGGCTTCACTGAGGCGTTTGCAATATCACGCTTCATCGGAACTGATTATCTGAATCCGCCTGCATATCCATTCCAGATCCTGTTTATTTCGAACGAGGTACGTCCAACGGGGAAGAAGCACGCAACACCGGCGCCTGTGAGAAGTGAAAATGGTCCGCGAGTCACTCCCGACATGTTCCGTGACGATGCGCTGAAGGAGTCGCTGGATGTTCTTATGATTCCCGGCGGCATCACTGGACCACTAATCGAACCCGATTCAAAAGCCGTGAAAGATCTGCTTGCGTGGGTGAGAGCGATGGACAAACGGGTCGCGCTTATGACGTCCGTCTGCACCGGCGCCGCAGTGCTTGCATATTCGGGACTGCTGGACGGGAAACCAGCCGCGACAAATCACGCTGCCTTTGGCTGGGTCACGGGGTTTGGACCAAAGGTCTTGTGGGACAACGTCTCGCGATGGGTGGACGCCGGACGTTACGTTACATCAGCTGGAGTATCGTCAGGTACAGACATGGCTTTTTATCTGGTGCAACGTCTCGCAGGGCGAGCAGTCGCCGAAGCGGCAGCGATGCAGGCCGAATACGATTGGCATCGCGACCCTCAGCAACCAATCTTCTACCCCCAGCAAGCGACCGTGCCTACGAGTCGTTGAATTATCAGCCACAAAAAGGCACAAAAGTCACACAAAAGCATTTTGTGCTTTTTGTGCCTCTTTGTGGCGGCGAAGCCAGAATTCGCTGGTGGGCCAGCGTTGTTCTTCTCGATAATATTTTGTTCGGACTTCGCAGTAGCTCTTGAATTCCTCACTCACGTAACGACGGTAGCGGCGCAGATCGGAATCATCGTCTCTCAGCAAACGCGAGCTGATTGCATACGAAGCGAAGATTCCGCCGCGCATCGCCTTTAAGATTCCCTGCGACGACAAGGGATCGAAACGTGACGCGGAGTCTCCGACGGCCAACCAGTTTTCACCAGCCACTGGTTCCAGTCTGCGCGATGCGGTCGAACGAATCACAAGCGCACCGTTCGGTTTACATTGCTGCAACCGAGAGGCAACGAGCGGCACGGAGGCAAGCGTTCGCTCCCACTCATCGATCTGCGCCAGTTTCAAAGGTTGGACCAGGTCAGCGTCAGTCACACAAGCTACGATACGCTTACCCTCCGGAAGTCCGGCCGTATACCACCATCCATGTTCGAAAGCCTCGACCAACAGTCGTGAATCATCGCCACTCGCTTCAAAGAAACGCACAATCCCTATGAGCCTATCCAAACACTCAAAACGCGCTCCGAAGCGTCGACCAAACACCGCCGCGCCAGTCGCGTCAACGATGAATCGCGCGCAGAGTGTCGCACCTGTCGATAACGCCAGCCGCCAGCCATTGCCATTCTGCTCAACACCATCCAACGACGCACCGAGGATGAGCGTTGCGCCTCGTTCCCTGGCCGCGCCGGCAAGCATCGCATCAAATGAATTACGTTCGAGATGCCAACCCGTATTCGCGGGCATGTAGAAGAAGTCGTTGTCGGCAGGACTCGTACTTCCCCACGCCGCACTGGTGCCAAACACCTCGCGCGGAGACAAACGATAGAACTTATCCCAAACCTTGAGATGGTCCAATATCGCTCGCGCCGGCGGTGGAAGAGTTTCACCAACGCGAACGCCGTCGTAATGCGAAGCTTCGATCAGAACTACTGAGAGCGATGGCGCATGCGCGCGCAGTGAGATCGCAGTCGCAGAACCACCAGGCCCGCCGCCGATAATCGCGACGTCA
>DATEWS010000049.1:0-2029 GCA_035257785.1 Pyrinomonadaceae bacterium | reverse complement strand
GAGTCGGGAGCGCGGCGCTCATCACGCATCTGCGCAGTTAGACCACGCGCGCCATGTTTGTCGAGTAGATGTCGAAGGGAACGCACCGAAAGACGTAACAACTCAGCAGCCATCGTCTGGTTGCCGGAGGTTCGTCGCAGGGCTTCGAGAACGTACGTCTTTTCCAGTTGGTCCAGGTGGGCGGTGAGATTAATTCCTTCTTCCGGAAACTCCATTGCTTCCGCAACCCGAAACGGATTGTAGTTTGTGATCTTTTCAGGCAAACGTTCCGGTTCGATCGATCCGGTGTGTTCCAGTGCGACTGCGCGTTCGATCGTGTGCTCGAGCTCACGCACGTTTCCGGGCCACGAGTAGCGTTCGAGTAACTTCATCGCATGCTCGCTAATCGTTAATTTTCGTCCGGTCGGTGCGCAGAACTTTTCCACGAAGTGATTCGCGAGTTCGGAGATGTCTTCAGCGCGCTCGCGCAGCGGCGGCAGTTCGATTGGAATCACGGAAATGCGGTAGTAGAGATCTTCACGG
The DNA here is from genome assembly GCA_035257785.1 of Pyrinomonadaceae bacterium. Classification (GTDB taxonomy): domain Bacteria; phylum Acidobacteriota; class Blastocatellia; order Pyrinomonadales; family Pyrinomonadaceae; genus PSRF01. Next base: position 1,507 of record DATEWS010000049.1, on the reverse strand, counting down.
AACGTGCCGGCCGGGACCATGCTCGCGAGATCGCGGTTCGTGGCTGCAATCACGCGCGTATCCACCATCGTCTCTTCCGTTGCGCCGACTGGCCTGACTTTGCGTTCCTGCAACACACGCAACAGTTTGACTTGCATCGCCGGCGACATCTCACCAATCTCATCCAAAAAGATCGTGCCGCTGTTTGCTGCTTCAAACAGTCCCTTGCGGTTCGCATTAGCGCCGGTGAAAGAGCCTTTGACGTAACCAAACAACTCCGATTCGAGGAGGGTTTCAGTAAAAGCACCGCAGTTTACCGACACGAAAGGCTTCTCGGCGCGCGGGCTGAGATCGTGGATCGCGCGCGCGACCAGTTCCTTTCCAGTACCTGATTCGCCCGTTACGAGAACCGTTGACTGGACCTGCGCCACAGTCTCAATCATCTGGTAAAGCGCGAGCATGCGCTGGCTGCGCCCGATGATGTTGCCGAGCTTGCCGCGCGTGCGCTGGCCGTGAATGAGGGCCTTGTTCTCTTCGAGCAGCGCTTCCTTTTCTTTAACAAGTGTGATCTTTTCGAGTGCTCGAGTGACTGTTTCCTTGAGCAGATCGTTGTCGAACGGTTTTTGTACGAAGTCGTAGGCACCGAGGAGAAATGCCTCACGAGCCGTATCGACATTCGCAAACGCGGTCATCATGATCACTTCGACGTCGGGAAGTAACTCACGCGCCGCGCGCAACAGTTCAACGCCACTCATGTCGGGCATTCTGATATCGCAGATGATCAGGTCAGGCGCTTGTTGTTGCAAAAGTCCCAATGCGACCTGACCACTCTCAGCGACGCGCACGACATGACCTTCGCGCTGAAACAAGTGCGTCAGAAACTGCCGCATTCCGAGTTCGTCATCAACAATCAGAAGATTGGCCATATTCAATTTTGCTGATCGGCGGCGCCGTCCCCATTATTCGCCGACACTGGAAGTTCGACGGCAATCGTGGTGCCCTGTCCCACGCGACTGCGGACGTTAATTGTACCACCATGATCGCGAATGATTTGATAAACAATTGATAGCCCCAGCCCGGTGCCGCCGGTCGTCGATGAGAACGGCTCGAATAAGTGCTCGACTTGATCCGGCGACATGCCGCGTCCCGAATCCGTAAACGAGATGCGGAGACGGTTATTGGAATTACTTTCGAGCGTCGCGCGTAGCGTTCCGCCCTGCGGCATCGCCTGCAACGCGTTGCGCGCGAGGTTCCAGAACACCTGTTTCAACTGACCTTCATCCGCTTCGGCGAAGAGCGGTTCGCCTGGCAACTCTTCCACGATGCTTTGGTTCGCGCTTATCTCGGGACTGTGCCGCATGAGGGCGAACGTTTGGTGTAACAGATCGCCGACATCAACTCGAGCCTGCGTCAACGAGCGTGGCCGAGCGTAGTTAAGGAAGTCGGTGATGATGCGATTTAGTCGATCAGACTCGCGCAGTATGATCTCCATCAGTTCGGCTTGCGATGAGTTGCTGTCCACCTCGGA
>DATEWS010000048.1:0-2575 GCA_035257785.1 Pyrinomonadaceae bacterium | reverse complement strand
ATCCCACGCTCTAACCATCTGAGCTACCCCGCCATGCCTTGATTATCAACTATTTACCGCAACCATCAAAATGCCTCAGATCCGCACGCCGACGGCGTGAGTTTTTAGCATGACTGCCCCGCCTGCGCCAAACAGGCAAATCGCGAACGTAGCTCTTACCTCAAGAACTACGCGCCTCCTACGCGATAGTGCACGTGCACTACTCCGCTGCTGAAACGACGCGTCTCAAGCAATTCGAAACTCTGTCTAAAAGCAGGGCGGAATGCCGGCTTTCCACGACCAACGATCAGCGGGTTGAGAAACAGATGACATTCATCGACAAGATGCGCGTCAAGCGCAACCGCCGCAAGCTCGGCACCGCCTATGTTGATGTCATGCTCCGATTCTCGCTTGAGCTTCCGAATAGTCTCGACATCGAAGTCACGCTCGACACGCGTGTTGCGTGTCGTAGCACCTGCGAGCGTGCGTGAAAAAACGATCTTCTGCGCCTTCTGCCACACCGATGCGAAGTCGCGTTGCTCAGGTGCATAGCTGTCCACCGGCGCATCCCAGTAGGCCATGGTCTCATACAGTCGTCGCCCGTAAAGATACGTTCCGATCGGCCGCAACAACTCAGTAATGAACTCGTGAACCTGATCGGGATTGATCCAATCGAAGGCGCCGGTTTCGTCCTCCACGTATCCGTCGAGTGACGTATTATTGATGTAGATCAACTTCGACATTCTTAAGTCTGGACCACCTTGAGCGCGGCGCGTAACACGGCAGTGAGTTCGTCGGGATCAAAAGGCTTCGCCACATACCCTTGCGCGCCAGCGGAGAACGCGGCCTGCTTATCGGCCTCAGTCACAGCGCCAGAACAAAAGAAAATCGGAATACTCGAATCGCGGGCACGAATCAACCGACAGAGCTCGATCCCGTTCAGGTTAGGCATCCAGTTGTCCAGTAACAATGCGTCAAAACTATTCGCGGCGAGCAACTGCATGACTTCGCTCGAGTCACCGGTCACAGACACTTGAAAGCCCGCGTGATCGAGTATGAGCTGGAGTATTTCGCGCGTATCGGCGTCGTCTTCTGCAAGAAGAATATGAGGACGCATTTGCATTCAGGATGAAGCAAGATAGCCGAAATTGGCCCACGTGTCTGTCAGCTGCAAGACATTAAACTTTCCCTGTATTCCAGAGACTTGAAAGACGCGGCGGACTTGCAGTTATTCCCGTGTCAAACAAATCCTCATCAGTCAACGTCGTGAGCTCGCCGTGGCAATAAATGGTTCCATGACTAACGCGATAAGCGACGGCTCCATGGAGCTGCCACGCCTCCAGACTGAAAAGAAAAGCCAGCTCTTCCGAGCGCTTAAATAGCACTAACTTCTGATCACGAACTTCGTAGACGCCGAGATTCCGTAAAGGCTTATTTTGGCGAAGTTGCATTTGATGGTACTAGAGCGGACTGACATTCGAACCAAAGCATAGCACTACGTCAGCTACATTACATAGAGGTGTTTGCGAATGCGGGAAGAAAACTTGCTGCTGGCTTATTTGCCCGACGAAGAGCGGGAGAGACTAACGCCGTATCTGCATGAGGAAGTGCTGGAGTTTCAGCAAGTTTTAATCGAACCGAACCAACCGATCACGGATCTCTATTTTCCCTACGACGCAATCACTTCCACCATACAGGAAATGAATGACGGCGACTCTGTAGAAACTGGATTGATGGGGATCGAAGGTTTTGTCGGCGTGCAATTATGGTTACATGCTCCAACTACTTCGACGCGCACGCTCGTACAGGTTCCCGGCAGGGCGCACCATATGCGCGCCACGGATTTCATTCGATACGTGCGCGATGCAGAGTCACCGCTGAATGTACTCTGTGCAAAGTACGCTCATGCGTTCCTGTCCATGACGTCTATCACCGCCGCCTGCAATCGTTTGCATCCAGTAAATGAACGACTTTGCCGGTGGCTGAAACTCGTGCATAACCGAGTCCGTCGCGATGATTTTCCGTTGCGCCAGGAATTCGTCGCGCACATGTTGGGAGTGCACCGGCCTACAGTTTCCACAGCAGCAAACATGTTGCAACAGGCAGGGTTAATCCGGTATAGCCGGGGACAACTGCGAGTTGTTGACGCCGAAGGTTTAAGAAACGGCAGTTGCGAGTGTTTGGAGCTGATGGAAAGAGAGTTTGAGAAGATCTTTTCGTAGATTACTTCTCCCACCATCTTTGGCACACTGACCTCGAAATCTCTCGCAATTTCATTGACAGCCAATTTCGAACTCTATTAAATTGTGCGCGCTATACGAACAAGGAAAACGCACGATCGTAGCAGTGCGCGTGCTACGCATTGCGACGGTATGTGGGTGGGTATGGTCATTTCCCCTTTGATCACTATCCTTCCCCCCGTTCTCACCTGAGGACCATGCAGATCATAAGGAGACAATATGAGAAGTAGCAAAAAGTTTCTTTTTGCCGTGTTGTTGATTACAACCATGGTTGCCACCACTTTTGTGCTGCGGTCGACATCGGCTGCCGCACGTAAACCATCAGCCTCGGGCCATGGAACTGTCCTGCTCCAGGA
>DATEWS010000047.1:0-14139 GCA_035257785.1 Pyrinomonadaceae bacterium | reverse complement strand
GGCCGGAAGCGGCCGAGCTCACGATCTTTTGTGGGGCGATGGCTGGCGCGAGTCTCGGTTTCCTCTGGTACAACGCGCCGCCCGCGCAGGTGTTCATGGGCGACGTCGGCAGTCTCGCGATTGGGGGCGCGATGGGGACGGTCGCAGTGCTGACGAAGCAGGAGTTTATGTTGTTGATGGTTGGCGGCGTGTTTGTGATCGAAGCGTTGTCGGTGATGTTGCAGGTGAGCGTATTCAAGATGACGCGACGCACGACCGGCACCGGGCGGCGGCTGTTTAAGATGACGCCGCTGCATCACCATTTTGAGATGCAGGATTGGAAAGAGTCGAAGATCGTGTTTCGGTTTTTGATCCTCGCGATCCTGTTTGCGTTGTTGAGTCTGTCAACTCTGAAACTACGGTAGGCAGGGGCAACAAACAGGAGCAGGTGCAGCAGTCAGGAGCAGGACTGCTCCTGCACGGTGCCCCTGCTCCTGGATGGTGCTCCTGCTCCTGGCATGATGGAACTAGCGGGTAAGAAAGTTTTGATAGTTGGGGCGGCGCGGAGCGGGATTGCGGCGGCGAGGTTCTTGTTGGCCCAGGGCGCGATCGTGGCGCTGACTGATCAGAAGCCGATTGAAAAGTGGACGCCTGAAGCGGTCGCGTTAAAAGAATCGGGCGTGGGCTTGTTGCCGGGCGAAGCGCCGAGTTGGTTACTCGATCAACTCGATCTGGTGGTTGTCAGTCCTGGTGTTCCGGCGACGATCATTCCGATTCGTTACGCGGAACGCGCGGGTGCGGAAGTCATCGGCGAGGTTGAGCTCGCCGCTCGTTATTTGAAGGGACGGCTCGTTGCGATCACTGGCAGCAACGGGAAAACGACGACGACGTCATTGATCGGTGAGTTGCTGCGCGATGCGGGTTTGCCGGTGCAGGTCGGAGGCAACATCGGTCGCGCGCTGATTTCGATGGTGGACAGTTCGCGTGACGATGGTTGGACAGTCGCTGAGCTTTCGAGTTTTCAGCTCGAGACTACAAGCACGTTTCATCCGACGATCGCGATCGTGCTGAACGTGACGCCGAACCACATGGATCGTTACGAGACGTTCAACGATTACGCGGCTGCGAAGCACCGCATCTTCATGAACCAAACGCCGGATGATACAGCCGTGCTCAATGCGGATGATCAAACTGTTAGTTCGTGGGCCAGCGGGTTGCGAGCGAAGGTGATGCAATTCAGCGTCAGGAAGGAAGTCGAGAACGGAGTTTTCCTGCGCGGACGTGAGCTGATCTTTCGCGAACAGGTTTTGTTGAATGTTGATGAGATGAAATTACGCGGGTTGCACAACGTCGAGAATGTTGCGGCGGCGTTCGCGGCAGGGATCGCGGCCGGCGCTTCGATCCAGTCGATGAATGCGACTGTTAAGCGATTCGATCCGGTTGAACACCGGTTGGAGTTTGTGGCTGAGGTTGATGGAGTGAAGTTTTACAACGACTCGAAAGCGACGAGCGTTGATGCGACGTTGAAAGCGCTCGAAGCGTTCGCTGCGGAGCCCGGGAAGGTTGTTTTGATCCTCGGCGGTCGCGGCAAGAAAGCGCCGTACGCGCCGCTTGAATCGTTGATTCGAACGAAGGTGCGAAAGCTCGTGCTTATTGGCGAAGATGCAGAGACGATCGCGAACGAGTTGGGAAACAGCGCGCCGTTTGAGCGCGCGTCAGACATGAAGGATGCGGTGAGTCGTTCGTTCGCTGCGGCTGAGAAAGGCGATGTGGTTTTACTCGCGCCGGCGTGTGCGAGTTTCGATATGTTCGACAGCTTCGAACACCGCGGGAAAGCTTTTAAAGGTGAGGTTTTGTTTCACGCAGCGGCGCAACGACGCAGCGAATGAATTGATCGTTGCGCCGCCGCGCCGCTGCGTGAGAAATCGACAGTAAGATGGCTCGGAAACTTGCTCCAGACAAATGGCTGTTCGCGGCGACCATCGGGCTCGCACTCTTCGGCGTCGTCATGGTCTACAGCGCGTCGGCCGTAATGGCGCAAAAGGAGAACGGCAACCAGTTTTACTACGTGATCAAGCAAGGCGTTTGGGTTGCGATCGGATTCATCGTGATGTTGCTCGCGATGCAGTTCAACTATCAACAACTGAAGAACCGTCGCATCGTCTACACGCTCTTAGTGCTTTGCACGATCGGCCTCATTTCCGTATTTGCTTTCAGCAGCACGAACGGCGCGCATCGTTGGATCAAGCTGAAGGTGTTTTCGATGCAGCCTTCCGAGATCGCGAAGCTCGCGCTGATCATCTTTCTCGCTTACTTCCTCGAGAAGCGCGCGGGTGAAGAAGGCGATTTCTGGCGCACGTTTCTACCGTGCGGCATCGTCACTGGCTGGCTCGCCGCGCTCGTTGTAATCGAACCAGACTTCGGCACCGCGATGATGCTGGCGTTGATCTTCACAGTGGTTATCTACACAGCCGGCGCGCGCGTGCTTCATCTAGCGATGGCCGCTGCACCCGCGTTAGTTGTAGCAGCGGGCTTGTTGATCTTCGTCCCTTGGCGTTTGCAACGTCTGATCACGTTTCTAGATCCCTGGGCCGATCAGCGAGGCGCGGGTTTTCAGGTCGTGCAATCATTGATCGCGATCGGATCGGGAGGAACCAACGGGCTCGGTTTCGCACAGGGCAAACAGAAGATGCTGTTTCTTCCCTTCGCGCACTCCGATTTCATCTTCGCTGTCGTTGGCGAGGAGCTAGGACTGTTTGGCGCGTTGGCAGTTGTCGCTGTGTTTGCACTTTTCCTGTGGCGCGGCATACGGACGGCGTTGCTCGCGCCTGATCGGTTTGGAATGTTGTTGAGCATCGGTATCGTCACCGGCATCGTCGCGCAGGCGCTCTTTAATATTAGTGTGGTGCTGTCGATGGTGCCGACGAAGGGAATTCCGCTGCCGTTCATTTCGTATGGCGGTTCGTCCCTCGTTCCGACACTCGCGGCCGTTGGAATCCTGCTCAACGTCTCGCAACACGCGAGCGGGAACATTTCTGATTTTCGATTGCCGATTGCCAATTTAACCAAGCGGTACGAGGCGCGTCCGAGTCGGCAGGCGGCAATTGAAAATTGGCAATGAAAGTATTGATCGCAGCCGGCGGCACGGGCGGACACATTTATCCGGGAATCGCCGTGGCGCAGGAGATCATGCGACGCGATGCGAATTCGAAAGTGCACTTCGTCGGCACCGCGCGCGGGTTGGAAACACGATTGGTGCCGCAAGCAGGTTTTGAGTTATCGCTCATTGAAAGTGCCGGTTTGAAGAACGTAAAACTCGGCGCGCGTTTGAAAGGCATCGCGGTGCTGCCGAAGAGTTTTGTTTCGACTCGGAAGCTGCTGCGACAGTTGCAACCGGACGTCGTTGTCGGCGCCGGTGGTTATGTTTCGGGTCCGGTAGTTCTAACTGCGGCACTGATGAATCGCCCGACGCTTGTGATGGAGTCGAACGCACTGCCGGGTTGGACCAACCGCATGCTGGCGCGTTTCGTGGATCGCGCGGCGGTTTCGTTTGAACAAGCGCTGCCTTACTTTCGCGGGAAAGCGAAAGTGACAGGGAATCCGGTGCGGCGCGAGTTTTTTGAGATACCACCGAAGCAACGCGAGTCGGGAAAGTTTTCGTTGCTCGTGTTTGGTGGTTCGCAGGGCGCGCGCGCGATCAATGAAGCGATGGTGGCGGCGTTGCCGCGATTGAAAGCGATTCCGGCTGAGCTTCGGATCAAGCACCAAACCGGGCCCGCGGATTTTGACAAGGTGGAGGCGGCTTACGCTGCTGCGGGTTGGGGCGAACGTGCTGACGTTCGTAGTTACATTGACAACATGATGGCGGACTTCGCTGCGGCCGATCTCGTGCTCTGCCGCGCCGGCGCTACGACGACCGCGGAACTGATCGCCGCTGGGAAAGCGTCGATCATGGTTCCGTTTCCGTTTGCGGCTGACGACCACCAGCGCAAGAACGCGGAAGCGTTGGAGGCAGCGGGCGCCGCACGAATGATCTTGCAGCAGGAGTTGAGTGGTGAACGGTTAGCAGCGGAGATCGAGAAGCTGATCCGGTCGCCGCAGGAACTCGATCGCATGGAAGCAGCAAGCAGAAAGTTAGCACACGGCGACGCAGCGGCCGCGGCGGTAGATATGATTGAAGAATTGGTTCGGAAATAGGTCTTATAGGACCTATAGGTCATATATGTTTCGCAGAATCCAACACGTCCATTTCGTAGGCATCGGCGGGATTGGAATGTCCGGCATCGCAGAGGTGCTGGTCAATCTCGGCTTTCGGGTCTCGGGGTCGGATTTAAAACGTTCCAATGTCACCGATCGCTTGCAGCACATGGGTGTTGAGATCTTCGAAGGCCACGCGTCCGACAATGTCGGGCAGCCGCACGTTGTCGTTTGCTCGACAGCGGTGCGCAATGACAATCCCGAAGTCGTAGAGGCACATCGACGCTCGATTCCCGTGATACCGCGCGCGGAGATGCTCGCGGAGCTGATGCGACTCAAACCACATACAGTCGCCGTCGCCGGTTCACACGGAAAAACAACTACGACCTCGATGGTCGCGACTGTATTGGGCCATGCCGGACTCGATCCGACCATGGTTGTCGGAGGCGTCGTCGGCGCGTTCGGATCGAACGCTCACCTCGGCACGAGCGACTTGATGGTGGTCGAAGCGGACGAAAGCGATCGATCGTTTCTGATGTTGACGCCGACCATCGCCGTCGTAACCAACATCGATCGCGAGCACATGGACTACTACCACGACATGGATGACGTGCGTAATTGTTTCGCGAGTTTCGTGAACAAAGTGCCGTTTTACGGCTCGTCGGTTTTGTGTCTCGACGATCCGAACGTGCAGGCAATCATTCCACTCCTCGAACGCCGCCGCATGACTTACGGGTTGAGCGCACAGGCTGACGTCTCGGCGCACGGCATTCGTCACGACAACCAATTCGGATCGTCGTTCACTGTGTGGCGCGGAACAGATGTGATGGGCGAGATGATCCTGCGCGTGCCTGGTGTGCATAACGTTTATAACGCACTCGCTGCCATCGCAGTTGGGTTTGAGCTCGAAGTGCCGTTCGAAAAGATCGTCGAAGGTCTGCACAGTTTCACTGGCGCGGGTCGCAGGTTCCAGGCGAAGGGTGAAGTCAATGGCGTGCTCGTCGTCGACGACTACGGTCATCATCCAACAGAAATTCGCGCGACGCTTGCGGCGGCGAAGCTCGGCTCCGGCGGCAGGCGCATCGTGGTGCTGTTTCAACCGCATCGCTACACGCGCACACACGATCTGATGCAGGAGTTTGCGCGTTCATTCAACAACGCGGATGTGCTGTTTATTACCGATATCTACGCGGCGAGCGAGGATCCGATTGAGGGTGTTACAGCCGAAGCACTGACGGCGGCGATCAAGCGTTTCGGTCATAAGGATGCGAACTATATTGGCGCGCTCGACAACGCGGCGTCGATCTTGCGAGACCATGTGCAGCCCGGCGATCTCGTGTTGACGCTCGGTGCCGGGACTGTGAATCGTGTTAGTGAGCAACTGCTGTTCTTGTTGCGAGAGCAGTCAGTAGCTACAGATTGAGAAGTAGTTGTGTTTGAAGAACGAGACAGGGCGATTGAAGAGATTGCGACGCGATTGGGAGTTCGGGCGGAGCGTGGAAAGCGTTTTGCCGAGCTGACGAGTTTGCGCGTTGGCGGCGCGATTGACTGGGTCATCGCACCCGAGACGGAAGAGCAGGCAGCGGCGATCGTGCATGAGTTGGACCAGGCCGGAATCGGCTGGCGACCGTTGGGTTCCGGCAGCAACATACTCGCTGACGATGGCGATCATCATTACGTGGTTTTGAACTTGAGCAACATGAAAGGCCAACTGCACATCAACGGCGACCGCGTTTCGGTGAGTGCGGGTTATTCGTTGCCGCGTCTGTGCATCGACGTCGCGCGCGCTGGTCTATCAGGCATTGAAGGACTCGGCGGGATTCCGGGAACGGTCGGCGGCGCGCTTTGGATGAACGCCGGTGCTTACGATCACGAGATCGGCACTGTCACTGAATCGGTGCGCGTGGCTCGTGAAGGAAAAGTCGTCGACATCCCTGGTGAAAGTATTCAGTGGAACTATCGTCACACCTCGTTTCAGGAAGGCGAACTGTTGCTCGGCGCGACGTTGCGCCTCAGTCCTGACGAGCCCGAGAAGATTAAAGCGCGCATGGACGATGCGAAGAGTCGTCGCCTCGCGACACAGCCGCACGGCGCACGCTCGGCAGGTTGTTTCTTCAAGAACCCGCCGGCGAGCACGGTCGGCACCGGAAAGATCATCGATGAGATGGGAATGAAAGGGCAGCGTCGCGGCAGCGCAGTTGTTTCGCCAAAGCACGCGAACTTCATCGTTACTGAAGGTGAGAACGCGCGCGCTGAAGACGCGCTTGCACTCGCCGAAGAGATTCGTGAGCGCGTGCGACGTGAGCAGGGAATTGAGTTGGAATATGAAGTTGAGCTTTGGCGAGCAAAACCATCCACAGATTACACAGAAGAGAAATCTGTGGAATCTGTGGATGAAGAAAGGAGTGGTGAGCCTTGAGAGATCCGGTTGTAGTGCAAAAAGTCGGTAATCGCAGCGGGATCGGCAAAGGTCGCTCTGCAGTTGGTCAACGTCCTGCGAAGCGACCGAATGAATCGATCGGAGTGCGTCTCAAATCGTTGCTTGGCTACGTGCCGCTCGCGTTGCGAATCGGCGTGATCGCGATCATCGCTCTGATTGCCTTTGTTGGTTATCGCGCGGCTGCGTCTGCAAGCTTCTTTCAAGTGCGAACGATCGAAACGCGTGGTGCGTCGCGCGCTTCAGTTGAAGATATAAACAGTGCCGTGCGTCGCGATGTCGCTGAATCGGGAGTATGGCGCGCTGATCTTCAGGAACTCAGCAAGCATCTCGAGAAACTGCCTTGGGTGCGCACGGCTATAGTCACGCGTGTGTTGCCTGACGGGATTCGCGTTCGCGTTACAGAGCGCGAACCGAAAGCGGTGGTCCGTACGTCATCGGGACGCTTCATCTGGGTCGATGACGATGCTGTGTATCTGGGCGAGATGGCGCCAACGGATCAAATGCCGACCTTCTTTCTCCGCGGCTGGAACGAAGACGACTCGTCTTCGGCGAAAGCAGAAAATCGCGAACGTGTCGCCAAGTTTCTCGAACTGCAACGCGACTGGGGTGCGCAGGGAATCTCGGAGCGCGTGAGTGAAGCCAACCTGCTCGACCTGCGCGACGTGCGCGTGCAACTCGCGGGCGACGATTCGCAGATTGAAGTTCGACTCGGTTCACAGGATCAAAGCACGCGGCTAGGCAAGGCACTGACTGTTCTCGATGCTCAACGTCAGACAGCTCGCGGTCCGCTCATCAGTTACATCGACCTCACGCAAGGGAAGCGAGCAATAGTCGGATTGGTTACAGGGGGTCACACGGTGGCTGAATCGAAGAATGAATAATCCACAGATTACACAGATTGTTTTCTTAATCTGTGAAATCTGTGGATGAGGCCCGACATGGCTAAGCGAACACAACACACAATCGGTCTCGACATTGGGACAAGCAAGGTGACGTGTATCGCAGGCGAACCTGGTGAGGGCGGGTTGCTCGAAGTGGTTGGCATCGGAGAAGCGGAAGCTCGAGGTTTGCGCAAGGGCGTGATCGTCAATCCGGATGCTGCCGTCGATGCGATCAAGAAGGCGGTTGAGGACGCGGAGCGCATGAGCGGTCTCGAAGCGGAAGAGGTGACGATCAATCTCGCCGGCTCGCACATCCTTGGCTTCAACGGTCAGGCCATCGTCGCTGTCTCGGGACGCGATCGCGAGATCATTGCCGATGATGTGCGACGCGCCATCGATTCAGCGTGCGCGATTCAACTTCCAGCAGGTCGCGAGATCGTCGATCGACTGCCTCAGGAGTTCATCGTCGATGACCAGGATGGGATCAACGATCCGGTGGGAATGATCGGCGCGCGATTAGCAGTGAAGGTTCACATCGTCACCAGTCCGGTGACTGCGCGACAGAACGCCATCAACGCTGTGAACCGCGCTGGGCTCGTCGTCGCCGATATGGTTCTGGAACAACTCGCGGCCGCAGAGGCGACGCTAACTGAAGATGATAAAGAGTTTGGAGCCGCGCTTGTGGATGTCGGCGCAGAGACTACGGGACTCATCATTTACCAACGAGGCGCGGTGCAGCACACCGCAGTGTTCCCGCTTGGTGGCTCGCATTTCACCAACGACATCGCCTTCGGTCTGCGCACGCCCATTCCCGAAGCCGAGAAGATCAAACGAACTGTCGGCTGTGCTTGCAGCAGTTCGTTGAGTGAGATGGAACGCGGTGAGTTAGTTGATGTGCCGTCCGTCGGTGGACGTCCACCACGCCAACTCTCGCGCCAGATACTTTGCGACATTCTGCAACCACGCGCTGAAGAAGTGTTGATGCACGTTGCTGACGAGATCAAAGACGCAGGTTGGGAGCGACAACTCTCGAGCGGAGTCGTCTTGACTGGAGGAGGCGCGTTGCTGCACGGCATGACCGAGATCGCCGAGCAGGTGTTTGATGCTCCAGTGCGAATCGGCTATCCCGAGCGAGATCGTTTCGGAGGTTTGATTGAAGACATTCAGAGTCCGGCGTGGGCCGCAGCCGCGGGTCTCGCGCTACTCGCATACCGCGCACAGGCCGCAGAGATTCGCACAGGCGTGAGCAGGCGTGGCTCGACGGGCAGGCTGACGCATTTTGTTTCACGTTTTAGAAATAGATTCAGTATTTTCTGACAAGTTGTTGTATACTTGCGCCCCGGTTGCACAAGATATTGTCCGCAAGATATCGAGGGCCATGGCTCAAGAAACCCAACATAGAAGGAAGAGGCCTTGGACGCCATCCCGTTTCGGGAGAGAGGAACTAACTATGACACCGGACACTCGTCAACCGGGAACAGGCATTAATATTTTCATCGATGATGATCCGCCACTCACCGGAGCGCGGATAAAAGTGATCGGCATCGGTGGCGGTGGCAGCAACGCTGTCAATCGCATGATCGAAGCCGGTATCGAAGGCATCGAGTTTCTTGTTGCCAACACAGATCTACAAGCATTGAAGCGTTCGCGCGCACCGATCAAGATTCAGCTCGGCAGTCGACTTACTAAAGGTCTCGGCGCCGGCGCTGATCCCAACGTCGGTCGCGAAGCAGCTCTCGAAGACACTGACAAGATCATCGAAGTGCTCGAAGGCGCCGACATGGTATTTGTCACCACGGGTCTCGGCGGCGGTACTGGCACCGGCGCGGCTCCGATCGTCGCTTCACTCGCGACCGAACTCGACGCGCTGACCGTCGCTGTGGTGACAAAACCTTTTCACTTTGAAGGTCGTCGTCGCATGCAACAAGCCGATCAGGGATTAAGAGAGTTGCGAGAGTGCGTCGACACTGTGATCACAATTCCGAACGAACGACTGCTGCACACTGTTGAGCGTGGCGTTTCGCTTTCCGACTCATTCAGAGTTGCTGACGACGTGTTACGTCAGGCAGTGCAGGGTATCAGCGATCTGATCACTGTGCCTGGTTTGATCAATCTCGACTTCGCTGATGTGAAATCGATCATGTCAGGCATGGGCATGGCTTTGATGGGTGCGGGACGAGCGACTGGGGAGAACCGCGCTATCGAAGCGACGCAGCAGGCGATCTCGTCGCCGCTGCTTGAAGAGGCAACGATTCAGGGCGCCAAGGGTGTTTTGATCAACATCACCGGCGGAACGGATCTGACGCTGTTTGAAGTGAATGCTGCGTCGTCGATCATTCGTGAGTCTGCTGACGACGATGCGAACATTATTTTTGGCGCCGTGATCGATGAGACCCTGACGGATGAAATGAGGATTACGGTGATTGCTACTGGTTTTGACAGAGAAGCCACATCTGTTGCGTCTGCCGCTGCGACGACGGCGATTCCCGCGCCGCCGCCACGTTACGTAGCCAGGCCTGCCGACGACCTCCCACGGCCGATGATGGGTTCTCCGCGTGTTGATGATCTCGACGTCCCGACTTTCATTCGAAAGAAGGCTGACTAAGGATCATTTTATCGCCCGCTTACAGGGAAGGTCGTCGGGGACCTTCCCTATTTTTTTGGAGCAGGAGCGAAATTCGGGAGCCGGAGCAGCACGCAGGAGCAGGTTCGTTTTGTGTGCCCCTGCACACTGCTCCTGCTGCTGTTTAGTTGCATCATTTCTTGCATGTAAATCTTTGATATAAACTGCTTTTCTCCTTTGCTTTTTCTGCTCTTGTTGTGTAGCATGTCGCTCATTCCTTGCAGGAAAAATTCCATTACGGGTTAATGATCGTTTCCTCTCACCGGATGGGCCGCTGCCTGCGAGAGCTTTGACACTGTTCTAAACATCTAAGCCCCGTGTCCTAGTACATCTACAGTTCTCGAACCGGGTGGAGAAACGCCCGTGATAGATTTTTGGAGGTAATATCAAGTGAATCGTAAACTCATCAGAACCACACTCGCGGAAGTGAAAGGCAAAGCCCGAGAAGTTCCGCAGCCCAGAGAGCGTTCGAATGGGAGTTCCCGCGCCTCAAATGAAAGGGAGCAACGCGCTCCACAACAGCACGTGCCGGTCCAGGTTAAAAAGAGAGTTCCGCCTCCCAACGAAACTAACGCCGAGATCTTTTATTACAAGAAACAGATCGACGCGCACACACCGATGGTGATTGTTCTACTGGACGGCGAAGAGATTGAAGGCACGATCGAGTGGTACGATCGTGGTGCTCTGAAAGTGAATCGGAAGGGTGCGCCGAATCTTCTGATACTCAAGAGGAATATCAAGTACATCTACAAGGCCGACGAACGCGTTGAAAAAGCCAGCGCTTAAGGAATGAATAGCGGAAGTCAAAACAGCCTCGCCCTGACTTCTCGCTAGAACAGTGCGTCGCCTCAAGCAATGCGACACTCAGACCAAAGCTCAACGAACCCGGGACCTCGACCCCGGCGAGTTTTGCCGCGCATCGGCATTACGATGGGAGACCCTGCCGGGATTGGTCCTGAGGTTGTTCTCAAAGCAGTTGCTGAAGATGAAATCAAACGACTTTGCGTGCCCGTGATAATCGGCGATGCACAGTTGCTCGCTCACACGGCACGCACACTCGATCTACAATCCGGTTACGATATTATTCGCACTGGAGAGTCTTTCCCGGATCTGCTATCCGAACCCGTCATCTATCATCTCGACAACATCAGTGGTTTTATCGAGCCCGGCATCGAGTCGGGCGCGGCTGGTAAAGCTGCGGCTGGTTATATCGAAGCGGCGGTCGAGTTGTGTGCGGCGGGAAGTATCGACGCAATCGCGACGGCTCCGATCAACAAACGCGCGCTATTTCTCGGTGGTTATAGTTTTCCGGGACACACTGAATTTCTCGCGCATCTGACGGGCGCCGAGGAGTATGCGATGGCGTTTGTGGCTGCAAACCTGCGCATCGTTTTACTCTCAACACACGTTCCGCTTTCGGAAGCGATCCGGCTCGTTGAAAGAGATCGTCTGGTGAAAGTGATCAGCTTGGCGCATCGTGAGCTGCAACGCTGGGGCATCGAGCGTCCGCGACTCGCAGTGGCGGCCCTCAATCCTCATGGCGCTGAAGGTGGATTGTTTGGAGTTGAAGAGGCTTCGGAGATCCTGCCGGCGATTGAGGCGTCGCGGCGGCTCGACGATATAAACGTGCAGGGACCATTCTCGGCGGATACAGTTTTTCTAAGAGCTTCGCGTGGGGAGTTTGACGCAGTGGTTGCGTGTTATCACGATCAGGCGATGATTCCGGTAAAGTGTTTGTCGTTTGGCGAGGCCGTCAACGTCACGCTGGGGTTGCCTTTCATCAGGACTTCAGTGGACCATGGCACTGCCTTCGATATCGCGGGAAAAGGACTGGCGGAACATTCCAGCATGGTGGCGGCGATCAAACTCGCGGCCGAGCTATCCACACAGGCGGGCGAGAGTTGTCGCTCGGTGGAAGTTTAAGAGAGAAGCACACTCACATGGACAACAACCTTACGAACGAAACAGAGAACCGGCGCATGCTGGTGGCGGACGACGACCCGGCTATCCTGCGCTTAATAGCAACGATACTCGAAAAAGAAAACTTTACGGTGGTAACGGCGCGCGACGGTCGCGAGGCATACAGGATCTTGCAGAGTGATCCTAATTTTACTGCTGCGATTCTCGACGTCGTGATGCCGCACATCTCCGGTCCCGAACTGGTCCGTTTTATGAAGTCGGAAGAACGTTTGAAGCGTATTCCGGTGATGATGATGACGGCGGAACAGGATCCGAAACTATCCTCTGACAGCTTCGCCGCTGGCGCGATCGTGTTTCTGCCAAAGCCTTTCACCACTGCGCAACTACAGATCATGTTGCAGATGTTGATTGGGAAGAAGAATGCCGATTCTTAAATGAGCCACGAAGAAGCACAAAAATTTTCACGAAGAGTTGTCGTGCTTTTTCTGCTTCTTTGTGGCGTGCCTATTTGTGCGCGCGCGGATCTCAGTCAAAAGCAAGCTCGTAAAGTGATTCAAACAATGGGCGGGTGGTCACTGCCGAGTGACTCGGTACGTATTCGATCAGTTAATTCGAGTGCAGAGGGTGCGGAAGTCAGTGCTGAGATCGAAGCGGTGTTTCGACTGCGGTTGTTTGAAGGTCAGTGGCAGTTACAGGAGATCAGAACTGCGCCGGATCGCTGGGAACGTTTGTCTGTGATCGCGCGTGCGGCAAATGTTCAGTTGCCCGTGGACGAGTGTGATACGCCGGCGCAGATTTCTACAAAACTCACGACCAGGCGCGCGCGTTGTCTGGTTGCGGCGCTGTTCGGTGTCAGGCTTCCGTCTGATGATGTGCGGATCAAAGAGGTCTCGCCGTTTGGGTTGTCGATTGGCAAGGAGTCAGCAGCGCTCGTCACCGCGCTTGTTCACGGTGACTTCCGGCTTGCGCAGAGCGCCAGTGCCTGGCGCGTGACTGGTTTCAAGAGCGGTACGCGCGACTGGGCCAACGTCTCGGACCTTCCACTCGCGATCGATCAAGTCAAACGCTCCACGGCGAGCGATGATTTATCGGTCATCGCCAAAGCCCTCAACGACTACCGCCACGACCGCGGCTACTTCGTCGTCGCCGACAAAGAATCGGTGCTGATCGACCATCTCAGCCCGAAATATCTAATCCGCGTCATCCGCGTTGATCCGTGGCACCGTCCCTATCAATATGACGGCCAACAAGATCACTACTCCCTTCGCTCCCTCGGACCGGACGGCAAGCCCAACACCCCCGACGACGTCGTCGTCTCCGGCCCCTGATCACTTAATTCGCTTGCCGACTGTCACGCGTCCGTTCTGATCGATACGTATCTGCGTCACCTTCCCCTCAGCATCTTTCACAAACGACAATTTCGCGGGGAACGCGCGTGGGTGGAACACAGCCTCCGATTCGGGAAAGATTTCAAACACACCTTGCCCGGTCGCTTGAGTCATGAACTTGTCTCCCTCACGGAAAACACGCAGCACAAACCCTGGTCCAACTTCATACTCACCCACGTACGTGTCGAATACCTTCGCATCAAGGACGACAGCCGGCTTCTCGAGTCGCTTTATCACCTCTGCTGCATTGGTGTTGTTTGGATTCAGCTCGAGCGACTTTTTGTAATTCTGAATCGCGAGCTCGCGCTCATTGATTGTCGAGTAGGCCTCGGCGAGACTGTCGTAGGAGTTGAAACCCTGCGGATATGCTTCGACGTTGAGCTTGAAAATCTCAATCGCTTCCTTGCTCTTGCCACTTCGTAGCAGCCGATAACCAAGTTGGTTTAGCTCCGATTCGGAGAAGTCGTATGTCGCTGCTTGCTTCGCTTTCAGATCGCGATACTGTGCAATGCCGGCTTCAATTCCTTTTTCGTTGATCGTGTTTTCGAGTATGGAGACGATCGAAATCTTCGGCGGCTCGTATGGCTGGTTGTAGATGATCTTCGTGATCGAATTACTGAGCCGGTCGAGATACTCGGTGTTGGTGTTGTCGAGGATAACGATCAGGTTTTTCTCTTTCGGAAAGCGCACGATGGTAGTGGTGAAGCCGTT
>DATEWS010000046.1:0-2897 GCA_035257785.1 Pyrinomonadaceae bacterium | reverse complement strand
CCCCCGCTGATCAGGGAATTCCGTGAGCGGGGGCAGCCCCTCTTCCTGACTTGTTCTATTTACGTTTCGTACCTGACCGCGGGACTACCGGCGGGATAAAACACACCCAACAATCGCAACTCGCCCGTGCCTGTGTTCTCGACGCAGTGAACCTGTCGTCGCGGAAGATAGACACACGAACCTGGCCCAATCAAAGTGCTGTCTTCACCGGCCCAGATCCTACCCTCGCCTCGCAAGATGAAAAGCACTTCTTCATATTCGTGAAAATGATCCGGCGCGCGTCCCGGCGGAATCGACCCGACAAACTGCGTCACTTGCTTGCTGCCGACCTCATCATCAACCAGCACTCGATACCAGCGATCCGCAGTCGGCAACGCTTTGCGATCCGCGAGTTTCACAATCGGAGGCGTTTGCTCAGACGCATGCGCCGGTTTGGCTGGAGTTTGCGAACTCACGATTCGCACCAGATCCGGCCCGGGATTGTCGACGCTCAGCGTTTGTCCCGGCCTGACGTAAACACCAGTTTCTGGCCCAACCTCATAAGCATTGCTATCGATAACAACCGCGCAGTTCCCGTCCAAGACGTACAAAACCTCGTCAAACTCGTCACTGTGAAGCTCCGGCGACTTGCCGGGTTCAAACTCGAGGACGCGCAACGAGATCGCATCGGCACCGGTCGCCTTCCCGATCCGGTTCCAAATCTTCAGCGACCCGACTACTTCAGGCGCGCCATCATGCATCTTAGAGACTCGACAAGCGGACATGTCCCGATTATACCGCTCGTGTTAAGATGGCCCGCATCTCCCAGAGGTAAATGCCGATGAAAAGACTACTCACTTTGACCCTGGCGCTGGGGTTGTTTTCTTTTTCGGTGCTTGCACAGGATCAGCCAGCCACGCAGCAGCCCTCCACCGAAGACCAGGAAAAGGAAAAAGCGCAACGAGAAGCAAACGCTTATCGCCTGCTGGATCAGGTAATTGACGAAGCCCAGTCACTGCGACTCGCGGAAAATCGTATCCGCATCCAAATTGTTGCCGGCGACATGCTCTGGGATCAGAACCAGGCGCGTGCCCGTTCGCTTTTTTCGATGGCGGCTGAGAGTGTTGCTGAGTTAGCTCGCACCCAAGTGGCCGCTGTAAACCGCCGCGGCACCGGCGCAGGTCCAAACTTTGCGCCAACTAATCTTCGCTCGTTTCAGTTGCGACAGGAACTCGTGCTCACGGCAGCGCGACACGACGCGTCACTCGCGTATCAGCTTCTTGCCGCCACGAAGACCCCAGTGACCGTGCAGGTTACCGACGATGCGCGCAGTAGCCGTACAACAGTTACTTCCGACGACGGTCTGGAACAAGCGTTACTCAGCCGTGTCGCACTTCTCGATCCTAAACTCGCTGCGCAGAACGCGGACCTGATGCTCGATAAGGGTCAGTTTCCTTTCTCTCTGCCGCAAGTGATCGCTCAATTGCAGAAACAGGACGCCGACGCGGCGAATAAACTCACGGACAAAATGGTCAAGAAGCTCCAGGCGACGAATCTTCTGACTACTCCAGCAGCCGGAGCACTCGTGCAAACGATGCTCGTCGGTGGTCCACGCCCGGCCGGTGAACCCCCACCGGATCCGAAACAACCAGCGCCGACGCCGAGAGGATGGCCCTCGGTTCTCGAACAGAGTGCTTATGTTGATTTGTTGTCAACGCTCGTCGATGCGGCTCTGAAAGCTACACCGGGAGCTCAAACCGGCCAGCGCCCAGGTCGACCCATGATGGGCCGTACACCCGTGAACCAACAACCACCAACTGACGCACAACAGGAACAAAACAACGCGCGCCGAATGCTGGCTAACTTGCAAAATCTGATGCCGATGGTCGACCAGTATCTACCCGGCAAGGCGTCGCAGGTGCGCCAGAAGATGACGGAACTGGGAATGCAGCCGAATAGCATGGCGCAGTTGTTCAACGGGTCTCAGGGTGAGCCTACCGCTGACGCTCTCGTTCAGGCCGCTGCCACTGCGCCACAGCAGATGCAATCGCGCATCTATCAACAAGCTGCTTACAAGGCATTGGAAGAAGGCGACACCGATCGCGCGCGCCAGATTGCGACCGATCATTTGCAGAGCAATGCTCGCGATGCGGTGATGAAGCGTATCGATTTTCGTGAAATGACTAAGAAAGCCGAAGCGGCTCGTATCGAAGACGTGCGGCAAGCTGCGGCCAAGTTACAGTCAGACAACGAAAAGCTCGATCTGCTATTACAAGTCGCGACCGATACGCAAAAGTCGAATCCGAAGTTAGCGCTGCAGGTGCTCGAAGATGCACGACAGCTCACGAATCATCGTGCGACTGGTTACGAGCATTTTGAGCAGCAATTGAAAGTCGCGCACGCGTTTGCTTCTGTCGATCCGGCGCGTAGTTTCGAAGTAATGGATCCCGGAATCAGTCACCTCAACGAGTTGCTCTCAGCGGCAGCTTTGTTGAGTGGTTTTGAAATGAACATGTTTCGCGACGGAGAGATGGCGATCCAGAGTGGAAACGGGTTGACGTCCACCATAAATCGATTTGGTCAGGAACTTGCATTGCTGGCGAGAAGTGATTTTGAGCGTTCGGAATCCCTGGCAGGAAGATTTCAATTTCCTGAGGCGCGCATTATGGTGCGCATGGCAATCGTGCAGGGACTGCTCGGCATTAAAGCACCGTCCGGCAATACGCGGTTTGTCGGACCGCAAAACGGAGCATTCATTCGCCAGGATTAATTACGATTCTCTTGACTGATTCGACCGAAAAGCCCGAACTTCCACCGGTATCTCCGTACGATCCCAGCGATCCGGGGCAGGATCCTGTGCCCTTGCCTCCGGATTCGAATCCCCAACCGCCGGCGCCAGTTCGTGAACCCGACCAGCC
>DATEWS010000045.1:0-3890 GCA_035257785.1 Pyrinomonadaceae bacterium | reverse complement strand
ATCTGCGTCGGGTCGTTAGGATCCGGACTGAAAAAGACCTTGCCGAGGGTTGTGAACAGGCCGATATGAGTACCGTTACCAGTGCCGGTAACGTCAATGCCGATTGGCTGGCCGGATTCGTTTAGGATCGGAACAGCGATTCCTCCTCCGTTAAATGAGAAGGGCCGTTCGGTTGCGGTTGCGGCAACACTTCCAGCGAGGAGTGTTAGCGCGAGCGCGAGAATTTTTATGCTGAGGTAACGTTTCATTGTCTTCTTTCTCCTTCAGAACATATTGCAAAGTTTCTTTGCTTACGTCCTAAAGTGGCCGTCGAATCCAAAACATCACACTCGTTTCTTGAACTATTTTCAGGAGGGAAAATCGATTGGCTGCTTCGCGCGCGGCTTTGTCTCAAAATCCGAATTCATTTTTGGATACAGTCTGTACAAGGAGCGATAGCGACCTGGCAACGAAAGAAGTCAAGGTTCATTAGGGATATCGCATGCTGATCACTGACCAGGTCGCTATCGCTCCCTGTACTGACTGTGTCCAAGCCGACGCCTGACTTTTGAGGCAAGCGCTCCCGGAAGAATGTCAGCTCGCATAGTAAGTCGCCTTTCTAAATTTCAACTGGCTGGATTTGGTGCTGCGAACTTCTGGAGCGGAGGCGCGTCCAGGCGAGGTCCTCGATATGCTTTGACCTCGCCAAATCTTTCATGACTCCGCCAATCGGAGACTGCACTCTCAATCTCTTCAGGTGTGCGCGCAACGAAGTTCCACCACATCAGGATCGTTTCTGGAAAGGGAAGCCCGCCAATCAGCAATACGCGACATCCATTTCTACTCTTGAACTCGATACTGGACCGGCTTGTTCCCAGATACCAGAGACTTGTCGAGTCGATCGATTGACCATCGATCTCTGCATCACCCGTCATCAGCAGCGCGGCATGTTCAAACGAGTGGTCCAACGGAATTTCGAAGCTTGCAGTTGCATGCAACTCAATGTCCGCTCCGAGAATGGGTGAAAAATATTTCGTTGGAGATGAACCACCAGCAAACGTGCTTATCGTGCCGCCGGCGTGCTCAATAACCGGAACTTCTCCAAGATGCTGAAACGACGCCGCACCGTGTCGATCAGCATCGGGCAGTGCAACCCACAACTGAACGCCGTTCAAGCTGCCGCTGTTGTTAGCAGGTGTCTCCTCCGAATGTGCGATGCCCCCGCCGGACGTCATCACGTTGACGCCACCTGGTCTAAGTAGTGCTTCGCTACCGAGACTATCGTGGTGGACGATCTCTCCCTCCAGCAGCCAGCTCACTGTCTGCAAACCAATGTGCGGATGTGGGGCGACGTCCATCGGTTTAGCATCACTGAAAGAAAGCGGCCCGAAACGATCGAGAAAACACCATGGGCCAATGAGTCGTTTCTGTCGAACGGGCAGCGCTCGCAGGATTTTCAATGTGCCGAGACTGGTTTCACGCGCGGGAAATCTTTCGAACGCTGATCCATGGACGTCTGAAGCGTCACACGTTTGCGCTGCTACCGTCGTCTGAACCATGTTGTTCCTCTGGTGAATAATGATAGCAGCGAATCAGGGCGTTTGGCGTACAACTCGGCAGGAAGGCAACAGGTGGTGATAAAATCCGGGTCATGACTAATCCCCCATCTCCGCGTCTCGCGCCTGGTGGGCCAGGTATCGAGCCGCGCTGGACTCGCGGCGCCAAGGCTGCGGTCGGTACTGCGTACTCAACTTCCAGCCGCGTTTGGTACACGCTCGATCATGGATGCATTACCGAGGTTTACTACCCAACCATCGACTCGCCCCAGATCCGCGACTTGCAGTTTCTCGTAACCGATGGCGAAACTTTTCTTCACGATGAGCGCAGGAACTTCATCGGCGAGATCGACTGTCTTTCAGAAGCAGCGCTCGGCTTTAAAGTAATCAATCGAGAAAAAGAAGGCCGTTACACAATCCACAAAACAATCATCGGTGATCCATATCAAAACTGCCTGCTGCTGCACGCTCGTCTGGAAGCTCCGCCCGAGTTGTTGCAGAAACTGCGCCTCTATGTGATTTGTGCGCCGCACCTTGAGATCGGCGGCTGGCACAACAACGGTCATGTACTTCGTGTCGGACGGCGCAAGTATCTTAGCGCCCACAAGGGAAATACATGGGTGGCGCTCGCCTCCATTTTGCCTTTCACCGAACTCTCTTGCGGATACGTTGGCGTAAATGACGGTTGGACCGACCTCGCAGACAACTACCGGCTCGATTGGCAATACGAAGCGGCGCTCGACGGCAACGTCGCTTTAACCGGTGGACTCGATCTTTCGCGAGGCACGGAATTCACAATTGGTTTGGCGTTTGGCAGTACTCAACACCACGCGCTAAGCACTCTCGCGCAGTCCTTGAGCATCCCATTCGAAGAGACGCGCGATGCGTTTGTTCGTCAATGGGAGCATACGACGAGACGATTTGCTCTGGGTGCGTCAGACCCGTCAACCCTTTTCGAACGCAGTGTCAATTTACTGCTGGCCCATGAAGACAAAACGTATCCCGGAGCAATGATCGCATCGCTGAGTATTCCCTGGGGTGATGAACAGAGCGATGATGCAACCGGCGGTTATCATCTGGTATGGACACGCGACCTCGTGAAGTCGGTGAGCGCCTTGCTCGCAGTTGACGATTTCAACACTCCGCTGCGCGCCCTTATCTATCTTGCGGTGTCGCAACGAGAGGATGGCGGGTTCTTTCAAAATTTCTGGATTGACGGTCGACCGTACTGGTCTGGAATTCAACTGGATGAAGTCGCGTTCCCGGTTTTGCTCGCATGGCGACTTTGGAAATGCGACGCGTTGGGAAACTTCGATCCGTTCGGAATGGTTCGTCGTGCCTGTGGGTTCCTCATCCGCGAGGGACCGATTACGCCGCAAGATCGTTGGGAGGAAGCGCGCGGATATTCGCCATCGACACTCGCGGTCCATATCGCGGCTCTTGTTTGCGCAGCCGAGTTCTTTATTGATCGAGGCGAGCACGTCACTGCCACCTTTATTCGCGATTACGCAGACTTTCTCGAATCTCACATCGAACGATGGACCGTCACTACGGAAGGAACGTTAGTGCCGGGCATAACGCGGCACTACATCCGCGTGAATACGTGCAGTGCTGTTGATTGTCTCGACGAGGATCCAAATCACGGGACGCTGGTGCTCGCGAATCAGCCTCCTGGCGCGAACGTTGAGTTTCCCGCGAAAGAGATCGTTGATGCGGGTTTTCTCGAATTGGTCCGTTACGGCATTCGCGGCGCGGACGATCCAATCATTCAGGATTCACTTCGTGTCGTCGATGCTGTGCTCAAGGTTGACACGCCTTCTGGACCATGCTGGCGCCGCTACAACCATGACGGCTTCGGGCAACGAGAAGATGGCACCGGCTATAACGGTTGGGGGCATGGTCGTCCGTGGCCCTTATTGACCGGCGAGCGCGGTCATTACGAAATCGCAGCCGGACGAGACGCCGCTCCTTACTTGCGCACCCTCGAGAATTTTGCACAGGGTATCGGTCTGATTCCGGAGCAGATCTGGGATGGACCCGATCTTCCTTCACGGCACCTTCTATTCGGTGGTCCAACGAACGCCGCGATGCCACTGTTGTGGGGGCATTCTGAATACGTCAAGCTCCAACGGTCTGCTATCGACGCGAAAGTCTTTGATCGAATTGACGCTGCGTACGATCGTTACGTGGCTGGAAGTTTAGAACGCAATGCGATTGAGGTGTGGAAATTCAATCGTCAGATACCTGCGGTACCGGCCGGCACACTTCTCCGCATTCAAGCGGGCATGCCGTTCCTGCTTCATTGGACCAGTGTCGAATGGCAGAGTTCAACGGACACACGCTCGACGGCAACGC
>DATEWS010000044.1:0-8374 GCA_035257785.1 Pyrinomonadaceae bacterium | reverse complement strand
GATCATGCGCAGGCGTAGTTTTATCAAAGCCGGAGCGACTCTCGGGCTTGCGGGTGCTTTGCCACAACTCAAGGCGCAGGAAGTCTCCACGCACAACTGGGACAACTACGATTTTGGACCAGGACCACAGGTCACCGATCGCCTGAATCAGGGACCCTTCGGGATCGAACAGGACGCAGGCTGGTACACGATTCTCGTAACCTCTCAATCGACCAAACCAGTAAAGAATTACGGTCTCGGTCTGATGGGTTATACGTGGGAAGAAGGTGGACCATCACTCGACGCGCGCGCCGGAACCGAAACACTCGAGCAACACGTCGAGAAGATGGCGTCACTTCCCTTCGTCGATCTGCTTTACATTCGCTGTGATTGGCGCGACGTACAGACAGCGCCCGGTAAACTTCAACTGCACCCGGTCTTTCCCTTAACACTCGATGCCGCCAGACGTCACAACTTGCGAGTGGCCTTTCGTATTCAAATGTCGAACACAGAAGGCCAACCCGGACGACTCGCCTTACCAGACTTTCTCCAGAAACAAGTGCCGCTCGTGAAGATCGGAAAGACGTACGGGGCAAAGTCGGATTTCGTAGAACCTCGATATGACCACCCGAAGTTTCAAAGTGCATTCAAAGAACTGAATGAACTGCTGGTCCATGAACTTGATGACAACCCGCTGATGGAATTCGTCGATCTGATGATGTACGGGTTCTGGGGCGAGGGTCACACGAGCAATCTTCCGAATCCATTTCCTGACTATCTGACTGCGTCGAAAACTTTTCTCGATATGACGAAAGTCCAGTTGGATCTTTGGAAGAAGGTACCGCTGGCAGTTAACACTCAGCCTGACATCAGTAGTGTCGGTAACCGTGAAGTCCAGGATCTTTGTGTCAGAGCGGGTTGCTGGTTGCGTTCGGATAGCATCGTCATTGAAGAACCGATTCAGATCGAAGAACTGGCAAACCGGCCACCATGGCTGGCGACGATCATGGAGGATGGTTATTACCGGCAATACAAAGTCGATCGAGATTACCTGCCGGTTGACGAAGCAGGCATCAATGTACTCGAGAAGTGGATGCTTCATGCCGTCGATCTCGGCGCGAACTACTGGTCGCTTTGGACCGAGTCAGACAATCTTCGGCGTTATTACGAGACGTATCCCAACGGTTTCGACACCCTACGGCGACGGCTTGGTTATCGCGTACGCCCTTCGTGGATCTGGCAAAGAAAACGATATAGCACTGATGAGATTATCGTTGCCGTTTCGAATGACGGCGTGGCGGGTGTTCCCGGCGTGCTGCGCCTGTATCTCGAGAGTCTCGACGGAAAAATTCAACTTGGCGGATCGCTTGATGCCGGTCATCCACACGCGGGCAAGATTCGCCAGGCATCGTTTCTCTTACCGAAGAATAGTGACGGAATAACACTCAAGATTCGCGCGGAAATCGAAACGAAAGGTGGCATTCGACGGCCAATCAAGTGGGCCGCTGCGCAACCAACCAATCCCGATGGGTCGATCAGTTTTCAGTTATTGCGGCGCGATGATCCCAAATGGAGAAAGGGCGTTTGATTAATCGATGAGCTACTCAATCGGTGTCGATCTCGGCGGAACAAATATCAAAATCGTTGTAATTTCCAGCGATGGCAATGTGCTTGATTTTTTGACCTGTGATACTGACGACGCAGAGGGTTCGTGGGCGGGGACGATTAAAGATCAGCTCGAGTTTATTCAGAACAAACGTGGTAGCTCGCCTTGTCACATCGGTCTCGCAGCGCCTGGACTGGCCGCGCGAGATGGTCGATCGATTGCGTACATGCAGGGACGACTCAAGGGTCTTCAAGGATTCGTGTGGCAGGATTTTTTAGGAGCGGCGGTTGTTGTACTGAACGATGCGCACGCGGCTCTGCTCGGCGAAGTTTGGCAAGGCGCGGCGAAAGGTTTTCGCAACGTTATCCTTTTGACTTTGGGAACTGGTGTTGGTGGCGCCGTGCTCGTTGAAGGTCGTCTCATCAAAGGGCAGATCGGACGCGCCGGACACCTCGGTCACGTTTCCGTTAACTCGGACGGCGCTCCGGACATTGTGAACACTCCCGGCAGTCTCGAACAGATGATTGGCAACTACAATGTTGCGGAACGATCAGGAGGTAGATTTACTTCGACGCGAAAACTCGTCGAAGCGCACCTCGCCGGTGACAACGATGCAACTGGTATCTGGCTGCGTTCGGTTTTTCATTTAGCAGCCGCGGTTGCTTCCTTCATCAACGCCTTCGATCCTGAGATCGTGATTGTTGGTGGCGGCATCGCCCAGGCAGGTGCTGCACTGTTTGAACCACTGCGCAAAGAATTGGACCGTTTCGAGTGGCGTCCGATGGGCCATCAGGTCCAGGTCATCCCCGCCGCCCTCGGTGAGAAAGCCGGCGCCATCGGCGCCGCGTATCATGCGATCCTGGAAACCGCGGATTCACGCAGGTGAACGCGGATTGAGCATTCTTTATTTGATCGGCGTTCATCTGCGTGAATCCGCGGCCTTTCGTTTACTTTCGTTCGTAAATTCCGCTACGATTGCGCCCACTGATGCTAAATGTCGAACGCAGAACCAAAATCCTCGAGCTGTTGGAAAAGAACGGCCAGATCACCGTCGTCGATCTCAGCAAACGCTTCCGGACGTCTGAGGTTACGATCCGCAACGACTTGAAAGAGCTCCACGATCGTGGGCTGATTCGCCGAGCACACGGTGGCGCTGTTAAGGTCGCGACCGTGAGCATGGATCCCTCTCTCAAGATCAAAGCCGAACTTCACGCCGACGAGAAACGGAGAATCGGCGCCGCGGCAGCAGCGATGATCAATGACGGCGACTCCATCATTCTCGATTCCGGCACCACCACGCACCAGATTGCCCGCCAGATCAAACACAAAAAAGATCTAAAGGTCATCACTAACGGCCTCAACATCGCGATGGAACTATTCGGCGCCAACGACATTCAACTGATCTTTCTCGGCGGAGTCATCCGCCAGAATTCGTTGTCCGCAGTCGGCCACTTCGCTGAAGATATACTGGCCCAACTGTCCGCGGACAAAGTGTTCCTGGCAGTCGACGCCTGCGACCTCGATTTTGGTTTGAGCACGCCGAATGTAGAAGAATCGCAGGTGAATCAGGCAATGGCACGCATCGCGAAGGAAAAGATTCTGGTAGCTGATTCGAGTAAGTTTGGCAAGAGAAGTCTTTCCCGAATCATTCCTGTTTCGGACATCGACGTGATTATTACGGATCGAGCACTACCCTCCGAAATTCAAAACGAGTTGCGCGCACGCGATCTGAAACTGGTGCTGGTTTAGTGAATGGTGACATGCGTCACGACGCGACTAATGGCGCCATGAGGACTCGGGTCATCCGGTCGCAGCCCCTCGCGCAGCGAAGCAGTCAACCCCAACAACTGTCCGACCAAAACAAACAACGGTGGCAGGTATAAGTCAGGGATTGACTCGGGCAGAGCGAGCGAAAGGGTGTTTTCGAAAGCAAGCGCGTTTGCGGTTGGAGCAACGATCAGGCACTTTTCCGTCAGTTTTTTGGCGCAGATCTCCTGAACGAGGTCCAACTCAAAGGCCCTTCGCCTGGCGCTGGATGATAAAAATCCAACCACGAGCGTGTCCGGGTCGATGGCTGATAGTGGACCATGTCGTAAGCCGAGAAACGATTCCGTTAGCGCAACTACGCGGCCGCCTGTCAGTTCCACCACCTTCAGACCCGACTCGATCGCGGCGCCTTTCAATGGACCTGTGCCGAGAAAACAGACTCTGGAAAAACCTTCGTCAACGAGACGTTCGCAAACGCTCGCGACGTCCGGCAACACGTTCGAGGCTGACATCGCCAGACTCTCGACGACCGGACCATACGTGCTGCGTGTTCGTATGTGGGCCAGTGCCTGCGCGGCGATCACCATGTTGGAGAATGAACTCGTCATCGCGAGCCCGCGATCGTTCACGGCGTCGTCGAGCACAAGACTAAAGACGCTGTCTCGGTTTGCGAGTCGTGCCATCTTTCCGTTCTTGTTGCACGTGACGACGAGATGCCTGATGCGAGGATGCGCCGCGAGCGCTGCTTCAAGGACCGCCACGCCTTCCGAACTGTCGCCCGATCTCGAAAACGAGATCCACAAGTAATCAACATCCGGCAGGATGTGATCTTCCATGTTGGTCAAGAGATCGGTGCTCGGAACAGCCTGGACATTGCAGGACCATTCTTTCTGCAACAACGCACCGACAGACTTGCCGATGTAGTCGGATGTACCCGCGCCCACCAGGAGAACGTTGAGCGGGCGCTGCTCGCCAACGCCGGTTCGTGTTAGAAATTCTTCAATCGATGACGAGAGACTTTGGATCTTCTGGTACGTCTGGCGCCACGTTTGTGGTTGCTGGAGGATTTCACGTAAGGTGTGAGCCAAGCCAAGCGACTCGCGTTCAGCTGGGGAGAGTTCAAGAAGTTTGGGAGACGCAGTCATCGAGTAGCCGTTTGCGGCGGCGTCAGGTCAGTGAAATATTCCTTTTGCAATTCCGGTTGACGCTATATTAGAATCCAAAAGCATTCGAAAGCAATCAAAAGTTTAATCGATAGTAGTTGAAAGCCGCTGGCCGGATCAAGATGAGTAGGTTACAGAGACCTAAGATTCTCGTCATCGGCGAGTTGAATGTCGACATCGTGGCCACTGGTCTGTCGTCGCCGCCGGAAATGGGAGCTGAGATCCTGGTCGAAGATTGTGAGTTAACGTTGGGCAGCGCCTCAGCGATCTTTGCGGTTGGCATGGTGAAGCTTGGAAACGACGTAACGTTCGTTAGTCAGGTAGGTCGAGATTACTTCGGAGATTTCTGCATCAGGGCGTTGCAGCAGTTGGGAGTATCCACACGACACGTGTCACGCAAGGCAGATCAAAAAACCGGAGTCACGATCGCACTCAGCGGAAAACGCGATCGCGCGCTCGTTACTCACAGCGGCGCTGTCGCCACGCTCACGTCCGATCGCATCGACGAAGCGTTGATGAAACGACACGATCATCTCCATCTAACTTCTTACTATCTACAGAAGGCGCTTAAGCCGTCGTTTGCAGACATCTTTCGGCTCGCCAAAGCGCTGGGATTGACGACCTCCTTTGATCCGAATTCCGATCCGAGTAATAAGTGGAGCAGAAGTATTGACGGCGTGCTGCGGTACGCGGATGTGTTGTTTGTAAACGAACGCGAAGCGTCGCAACTGACGCGAACGAGATCGTCGAGGTCAGCATTGAAAGCTCTGGGAACGAAGGTCCGGTGTGCGGTGATCAAACGTGGTCCACGTGGCGCGTTGGCAATTCAGGATGGAGCGATGGCGACCGGCTCAGGTTTCAAAGTCACACCAGTCGATACCACCGGCGCGGGCGACTCCTTTGACGCAGGGTTCCTGTCTGCATACCTCCGCAAAGAACCATTGGCTGAATGCGTCAGAATCGGAAATGCCTGTGGCGCTTTATCTGCCACACGCGTCGGAGGCACAGCCGGACAACCAACCGAAACTGAATTAAAAGCATTTCTACGTTCGAACTGATTTTCGATGCCAAAGCTTTGTCCCAGTCGTCTCTTGCTCGATGCCGCAACGCGCGAACGCAAAGCTATCGCAGCCCTGAACTTCTACAACGCTGAAACACTGATTGCACACGTACGGGCGGCGAATGCGCTTAACGAATCGATCATTCTCCAAACCACTGAAGCAACCATCAACTATCTTGGTTTGCAAATGATTCAAGGCATGGCGACTGCCGCAGCCGATCAACTCGAACAGCCGGTGGCCCTGCATTTGGACCATGGCGGCAGTTACGACCTGGCAGCACGATGCATCGAGCATGGTTACACCTCCGTGATGATCGACGGCTCGAAACTATCTTTCGCTGATAATTGCGGCCTCTCGCGCAGTGTGGTTGACATCGCGCACTCTGCCGGCGTCTCAGTTGAAGGCGAGTTGGGCCACGTGGGCCAAAACAGTGAACCTACATCCGGAGACAAACAGTTCCTCACCGAGCCGAACGATGCGATGCGGTTTGTGAGTGAAACCGGTGTGGACGCGCTTGCGGTTGCCGTCGGCACGGCTCACGGTTTTTACAAAGGTGATGTAAGGCTCGACTTTGGCCGGTTACAGGAAATCAGTGGCGCCGTTCCTGACACACCATTGGTACTTCACGGTGGTTCGGGAGTGTCGGCAGAGTTACTGCGCAAAGCAATCGCCTGTGGCATTCGCAAAGTGAACTTCGGAACCGAGTTGAAGAATGCTTTTACTAACGCGGTCAAAACTTCCCTTTCGTCCAGTGACGACATTGATCTGCGACGAACTTTCGCGCCCGCGATTTCGGCTGTTGAAGAAATATCGAGATCGAAAATTCAGATTTGCTCCAGCGCCGCTTACGAAAGGCAGACGTCTACTTCATGACAAATTTCAATTGGCTGCTGGACGGCAGCATCGTGGGTGTATACCTCCTGGTGACGATGGTTGCCGGATTGATGGTCAGAAAGTATGTGGGCAACGTCGAAGACTTTTTAGTTGCGGGCCGCGAGATGGACGTCTATCTCGGGATCGCCTCACTTGCTGCGACCGAGTTTGGCATCGTTACCTGCATGTACACCGCGCAGAATGGTTATGAGAAGGGCTTTGCAGGCGCAACGCCCGGCATTCTCATGGCGCTCGCAATGGCCGGAGTCGGTCTGACCGGATTCGTAATCAAACCGCTGCGTGATTCGGGTGTGATCACGATTCCGGAGTTGCTCGAACACCGATTTGGCGGACGCATTCGATGGGCTGCCGGAGTCGTAATCGTGCTCGGCGGACTGCTGAACATGGGCGTGTTTCTCCGCACGGGTGGACAGTTTCTAGTACTCGTCGCGGGTCTAGATGTGCGCTATCTCGAGATCATGATGACGGTGCTGCTGGTAGGTGTCGCGGTCTACACGATACTCGGCGGCATGTTGTCGGTGCTGGTCACCGACTTTCTCCAATTCGTGGTGATGAGTGCGGGCTTGATCCTCGTGACGATTCTCATCCTGATGAATGTCGGTTGGGAAAAACTCGTCACAACTGTCGAGGCACAGTACGGCGCAGGTGGTTTCAATCCTTTTGTGAATTCAACGATGGGCTGGCAGTACGTCTTGTTCAATCTCATGTTGAATACGGCCGCCGTACTCACGTGGCAAACGATCATCGCCCGTGTGTTAGCGGCAAAAGACACGCGCACGGGTCGAAAGGTCTACACGCGGACCAGCTTCTTTTTTGTATGTCGTTTTTTGATTCCGGGCATTTGGGGTATTGCGGCGCTCGCGACGCTTGGTCCAGTGGCGAACACACTGGAAGCAATGCCCACTTACTTGGCCACTGCTGTTCCGGCGGGTCTGATGGGCATTCTGATCGCGGCGATGTTGGCTGCGGACATGTCGACCGACTCGTCGTACATGCTGACGTGGTGCAGCGTGATCTACAACGACATCCTCGCGCCGTTTCGCAAGCAACCATGGTCGCAGCGCAAAGGTCTGTTTTGGAACCGGACCATCATCGCGCTCATCGGAATTTTTCTCTTGCTTTACGGTCTCTGGTACCCGCTCAAAGGCGATCTGTGGACCTATCTCGGCGTGACCGGAACGATCTACCTCGCGAGCATTTCGGTGCTCCTTATCGCTTGTTGTTACTGGCGCCGGGCAAATAGTTGGGGAGCAGCCGCCTCGATCTTTGTGAGCGCGGTGATTCCCGTCACTTATCTCGTGATGGAACAGTTGCCTTCCACTGCCGCGTTTGCGAGATCGATTGGTCCATATTATTCGGGCATCGCCACGTACGTGCTGTCAGGCGCGGCAATGATTGTGGGGTCGCTGCTCAAACCAGAAGGGAGACCAGCCCATGCGTAATCACTGGTTTTGGTGGGCGTTAAGTATGGCGTGCGTGATCTGGTATTCGACGGTCACGGTCTATGTGGCGATAAAAGGCGCGAGCGACATCAAGAACATGCTCGCTCGCCTCGGAAAAGATAGAAAACCCGAAGCCGAGGGCTAGTTTCTATGCTCGTCTGCATCAGTGCTAATCCTGCCATCGATCGTCGACTCCGGCTCGAGAATATCGCCGTCGGCGAGATTAATCGCGCGTTGTCGGCTCAACCTTTTCCCGGCGGAAAAGCAGCGCACGTGGCGATGGTCGCGAAGGCGCTCGGTGTCGATGTGATGTGGGTTGGATTTCTCGGCGGTGCGGCCGGAGAGCAGTGTGAATCTGGTTTGTCTGCGCTGGGAGTTCCGTTGACTGTGATTCGCACCGAAAGTGAAACACGCGCAAACCTCGAACTGGTTTCTGCTGACGGCAAAGTAACTGAGATTCTT
>DATEWS010000043.1:0-2554 GCA_035257785.1 Pyrinomonadaceae bacterium | reverse complement strand
GCCGGACCAGCGCCGGGGCCGCGCACGATCATCGGCTGCGTGTTGTAACGCGCCGTCTGAAAACTCACGATGTTGTCGCTGCCGGTGAGATTTGCGAAGGGATGTTCGCGCGGATAACTGCGTAGTCCCGCCGACATACTGCCGTCAGCGTCGATCGTCCCGACATAACGCAACACTGCGCCTTTCGCTGAGTTCAATAAATCAGCGATAGATTGATCGTGCTTGCCGAGCGAGTTGAGATATTCTTCGACACTCGCCGAACGCAGATCTTCCGGCACCATGCTCTCGAGCTGAACCGAGTCCATCTCAACTTCAAGTCCCATCTCGCGCGCGAGAATGATCAGCTTGCGTGCGACGTCAATGCCCGACAAGTCCTCGCGCGGATCGGGCTCTGTGAAGCCCAACTTGTGCGCCTCACGCACGATCTCGGAGAAAGAACGTTCGCCGTCGAGTGAGTTGAAGATGTAAGAAAGCGTGCCTGAGAGCACACCTTCGATCTTGACGATCTCGTCGCCAGTCTCGATCAAGTCGCGCAGTGTGTGAATGATGGGCAGCCCGGCGCCGACGTTTGTCTCATAGAGAAAATACCTCTGCGATTTGCGCGCAACTTCGCGCAGGCTGCGATAGGAGCTTATTGGACCAGCGTTGCACTTCTTGTTCGGCGTGATGACGTTGATTCCTCGCGAGAGCCAGTTTTCGTAGTGATGTGGTAACTCGGCGCTCGCAGTCGCATCGATTAGTACCGTGTGTGGCAAGTGAGGCGCGTGTACGTGATTTACAAATGTTTCGAGATCAGCTTCAGAAGCGCTGGCTCGCAACTCATTCTGCCAGGAGTCGAGCGACAGTTGGCGGTCGTGCAGGATCATTTTTTTCGTATTCATGATCCCGCGTACTCGCAGGTCAATGCCGCGCTCTCCTCGCAACTCCTGGATGCGCGATGTCAATTGGTCCAGGAATGTACTACCGATCAATCCAGTGCCGATCACGCCGATCGAAAGTGTTTGGCTCGAGAGGTAAAACGCGGAGTGCAGCGCTCGCAGTGCCTTCGTGGCTTCGTGCTGTTCGATGACGGCGGAGATGTTTCGCTCCGACGATCCTTGCGCGATCGCTCTCACATTCACGCCCGCTTTGCCGAGTGCACTGAAAAATTTTCCCGACATTCCCAAACGTTCGATCATCCCATCGCCCACCATCGCGACGATGCAACAACTCTCTCTGCTGTCTATCGTTTGCACTTCACCACGCTGCATCTCGGCGAGAAACGTCTCGGCAACCGTTCGCTTTGCGAGTTCGGCCTGCTGCTGCGGAACGGCGAAGCAGATCGAGTGTTCGGAGCTCGCCTGCGAGATCATGACGACCGAAACGTCGACCGCACGCAGCGCCCCGAACAGTTTGTGCGCCACACCGGGAATGCCGATCATGCCGGTGCCTTCAACGTTCAGGAGTGCCATGTCTTCGACGGCGGCAAAGCCTTTGATCGGAATCTCGGATGATGAAGCGGTGGAGATCCGCGTGCCTGGCGCTTCAGGTTGCAAACTGTTTCTGATCCAG
This sequence comes from Pyrinomonadaceae bacterium, assembly GCA_035257785.1. Classification (GTDB taxonomy): domain Bacteria; phylum Acidobacteriota; class Blastocatellia; order Pyrinomonadales; family Pyrinomonadaceae; genus PSRF01. The sequence goes on along the minus strand of DATEWS010000043.1, from coordinate 1,003 downwards.
ACAGTGATGCCGTTCGCGATCGCCGGCGACATCGTGTTTGGGTGAATGACTTTCGCACCGAAGTAGGCGAGTTCAGCAGCTTCCTGGTACGAGAGTTCCGGGATAATCACCGCGTCCGGCACGCGACGCGGATCGGCACTGTAAACACCGTCAACGTCGGTCCAGATCGTCAACGACTTCGCGCCGAGCAAGGCAGCGAAGATCGAAGCAGAGAAGTCGCTGCCGTTGCGTTTTAGTGTCGTCGCGACGCCATCGTGTGTGGCTGCTATGTAGCCGGTGATGATCAGCAGGTTTGTTTCGATTGGCCGGTTTTTGAGTTTCTCTTGTGAAAGCTGCCAATCGATCACGACTGTGTTGCTCTGCGGCTCAACCACGAGAACCTCGCGCGCATCGAGCCAACTCGACGAGTGTCCACGCGATTCGAGATGACCGTGCAGCAGTTGCGCAGACCAGATCTCTCCGTGACCCGAAACGAATTCGATGATGCGTTCGGAAGGCAGCCTTGTGATCCAAACACCTCGCAACACCTCTTCAATCGCATCGAAATCCGAAGTGATTGTTTTTATCAGCGCCTCGCTTTGTGAAGCGCTGAGTTTGAGCTCAGCCACAGTCTCGAGATGTCGCGTTTTCAGTTCGGTGAGTTTCGCTCGATAAGAAGAGTCGTGCTTCGCTGCGAGTTCGACGACTCGTATCAACTCGTTCGTAACACCACTCATCGCCGAAACAATCACCGCCACACGTTCACCCGGCGCCGGCGAAAGCACAATCTCCGCCGCCGCGCGATAACGCTCCGCGTTCGCCACACTCGTCCCACCAAACTTATGGACCACCCATTCCGCTTTCATGCCGTTGTTCATTTCAAGATGCTAACGTAATGTCATCCACAGATTACACTGATTTTAATAAAATCATCGGTGTAATCTGTGGATAAAGCCTAGCGTCTAGACAAGGTGCGTCCCGAAAGCCTATGCTGGCAGAGCCCAGGAACCCCCCGAATACAACA
>DATEWS010000042.1:0-8290 GCA_035257785.1 Pyrinomonadaceae bacterium | reverse complement strand
ATCTGACGATTAATAATGCAGAAACGCTGGCGCTGAAAGGCATGGAAGTCGAGCGCAGAAGCGATCCTGAAATCACTTTCGCGGGCGTTGAGTCGCCGGCAGTTTTCAAACCTACGATCGATAAACCTTCACAACTCAGCGCGCACGATCTGCGCAGTTATTTGAACGCAGCGAAGCAACGTGGCACTGATGTTTCCGCGCTCGCGGTCGCGCTGCAGAGAAAGTATGCGGGACCATTCGGCATCATCATCATGGCGATCATCGGCATGCCGCTGGCGGTGTCGTTTGGAAGGAAGGGAACTGTGATCGCATTGTGTGCGGCGGTGGTCGTGGGGATTGCGTATTGGGCGGTTGGTGGGGGGTTTCAGCAACTCGGAAATCATGGCTTGCTGCGTCCGTCAGTCGCCGGTTGGTCGCCGCTGCTCATCTTCGCGGCTGCGGGAACATACTTCCTCTCCCGTGTTCGGACGTGAGGTTGGGTTTCACGCAAAGGCGCAAAGATAAAACAAAAGGCGCCAAGAAAACTTAGCGCCTTTGCGTCTTTCTTTGCGGCTTTGCGTGAAACCTGCCTTAAGTTCCGGTTTCCCAGCTCGTGATGTACTCGAGCTGTTCTGCCGTCAACGTATCGATCGAGATACCGAGCGCGCGCAGCTTCAGGCTCGCGATCTCTGTATCAACTTCAGCCGGCAGCAGGTGAACGCCCGGTTCGAGCGTGCCTTTCTTCTTCACCAGATACTCAACCGACAGCGCCTGGTTCGCGAAGCTCATGTCCATCACGCTGGCCGGATGTCCCTCCGCCGCAGCAAGATTGATCAATCGACCTTCGCCCAACACAACGATCCTCCGGCCACTCGATTGAATCTTGTACTCCTCGACAAACGGACGCATCGTCACCGGATCACTTGCCATCTCGCGCAACGCAACGAGATTGAGCTCGAGATCGAAGTGACCACTGTTGCAAACGATCGCTCCGTCTTTCATCTTCGAGAAATGTTCACCGTCGATCACGTGACGGTTGCCGGTAACGGTGACGAAGATGTCGCCAATCGAAGCAGCTTCGCCGATTGGCATCACGCGGAATCCGTCCATCACCGCTTCCACGGCTTTGATCGGATCGATTTCAGTCACAACTACATTTGCGCCCATGCCGCGTCCGCGCATGGCGACGCCCTTGCCGCACCAACCATATCCAACCACTACGATCGTGCGTCCGGCCAGAAGAATGTTCGTCGCGCGAATGATGCCGTCGAGCGTCGACTGACCAGTACCGTAGCGATTGTCGAAGAAGTGTTTCGTCTGCGCGTTGTTAACGGCGATGGAAGGGAAGGGCAACACACCAGCCGTCTCCATTGCTTTGAGACGTTGAATGCCAGTGGTTGTTTCTTCAGTTGAACCGATGATCTCCTTGATCTGGTTGGCGCGTTCTTTCAAAAGCGTTGCGACAACATCGGAACCATCGTCGATGATGATGTCCGGATGCGAATCCAGCGCCGTCCTGACGTGACGATTGTAAGTGTCAGTCGATTCACCTTTGATTGCATAAACCGGAATACCCCATTTGTCGACGAGCGCGGCGGCAACGTCATCCTGAGTTGAAAGAGGATTCGAAGCAATCAGCACAGCTTCAGCGCCACCCGCTTGCAGTGCGCGCGCGAGGTTGGCAGTTTCAGTGGTGATGTGGGCGCACGCAACAAGCTTTACGCCACTCAACGGTTTCTCTTCCGCAAAACGCTCGCGGATGAGTCGCAACACGGGCATTTCACGTTCAGCCCATTCAATTCGCTGCTTGCCATGATTCGACAAGTTAATGTCTTTCACGTCGAACTCGACGGAAGGTGCAGAACTCATAGTTTGATTATTCCTTTGTGTTCGGTTTCAGGAGCAGTGAGCAGGAGCAGGTAAGACTGAATCAAATGTCCTGGTCCTGTTATCTGCACCTGCTCCTTTTTAATTAAGACTAAATGCCGGCACTCGCGCGAAGAGCTTCAGCCTTGTCAGTCTTCTCCCAGGTGAAGCTGTCCTCGTGACGTCCGAAATGTCCGTAGGCCGCAGTGGCCTTATATATAGGCCGGCGCAGATTCAAACTCTCGATGATACCGCGCGGCGTAAGCTCAAAATGATCGCGCACGAGCTTCGATATCGCCGACTCACTGATGCGTCCGGTGCCTTCGGTATTTACGAAAACCGAAACCGGATCGGCAACCCCGATTGCGTAAGCAAGCTGGACGGTGCAACGATCGGCAAGTCCCGCAGCGACGATATTCTTGGCGACATAACGCGCCATGTAAGCTGCCGAACGATCGACCTTCGTCGGATCTTTTCCCGAGAACGCGCCGCCACCGTGAGGCGCATAACCACCATAAGTATCAACGATGATCTTTCGACCAGTGACGCCGGCGTCGCCCTGCGGACCGCCAGTAACGAAACGACCCGTCGGGTTGATGTGATACTTCGTGTCTTTGTCCAGTAACTCGCTGGAGACCGTGTGCTTGATAACGTTCTCCTGGATCTCTGCGCGCAACTGTTCGTTCGTGACATCGTCGGCGTGTTGCGAAGAGATAACTACAGCCTCGAGCCGAAACGGCCGCCCGTCACGATATTCAACTGTTACTTGAGATTTTCCGTCAGGACGAAGGTAGGGAAGCTCACCTGATTTGCGCACTTCCGAAAGACGACGCGCGAGCAAGTGTGCCAACTGAATCGGCAAGGGCATCAGCTCAGGTGTCTCATTACATGCGTAACCAAACATCAATCCCTGATCGCCCGCGCCGCCAGTGTCGACGCCCATTGCGATGTCGGGCGATTGGCGGTCGAGTGCTGATAAGACCGCGCAAGTGTCGGCGTCAAAACCAAATTTTGCTCTCGTATAACCGATCTCACGAATCGTCTCGCGCGCGACCTTCGAGTAGTCGATGACGGCGTTAGTTGTGATTTCGCCGGCGACGATTACCAGACCAGTCGTGACGAGGGTTTCGCAAGCGACGCGTGCTTTTGGATCGGCGCTTAGAGCGGCGTCCAAAACGGCGTCGGAGATTTGATCGGAGATTTTGTCGGGATGACCTTCAGTGACGGACTCAGAGGTAAACAGGTAACCGGATTCGCTACTCAAAACAGCTCCTTTATATGTACATAGTCTCGAATTCAGTGCAGAAAAAGACCGCGTAGATTAGCAGTCAGAGTTTCGCAGTGTCAAGGCGGCCCCGCCTCCAGTGTTCGGAATGACGACACTCTCGCGCCGTTTTGTTCGACCAGAATTTCCTGACGGAACACTTACGGAAGACATCTAAGCAAGCAAAGCAGTAGACTCCTAGACACCCCCCGTCAACGCTCCTTCTCCCGGCGCGTTTGATGACACTCATTACTCTCATTCTCAAGAAGTATGTTATGTCACCACTACAATCAGGCCCTCTCGAAGTCACCCACGCTCTGTCGGATTGTGCCCGAAAGTCGGAATTTCATTTTGGTGCAGATACCGCACTGGTTGCAGTTCAGCACATGCTGCTCCAAACCGTCGATCTGTTTAAGACTGTCGCCGCGATGGGAATCAAGCTGGAGAATATCTTTGCACTCGGCAAAGTTTATTCAAACAGTCCGGCGGTGCTGGCGACTTTGCGGAATATGGGCGTTACCGTAATCGACAGCACCACGGCGGAGGCCGGTGAATTTCGTCCTTATTTTCAACGCGATGTGAAACGACTCTGGCAAGTCGCCGCTGACACACTTCGCCAGCGCAACATCAAACGCATCCTGGTGCTGGACGACGGCGGAATTTGCATCACCAGCGTTCCTGCAGAAGTCTTGCAGCGTTATATGTTGTGCGGCGTCGAACAAACCTCGCTGGGAATGTTCCTGTTCGAAGAGAAGCCGCCGCCCTTTGCGGTGATGTCATGGGCGCGAGCGGCAGTTAAGTTGGAAATTGGTGGTCCAATCTTCTCGCAATGCTTCATCGATCGCGTGCATAGAGAATTTCTTGGCGGCCGAACTCTGCAAGGAGAACGAGTCGGCGTGATCGGCATGGGAAGCATTGGCCGCGCTGTCGCCAATTTGGCGGTGATGCAAGGTAACGAAGTTTTTTATTACGACCCCCATGCGGATCTGCATCTTCCTTCACCTTTGCGTGATGTCGCTCGCATGGATTCACTCAAAGATCTCATGGTCCATTGCGACTATGTTCTCGGGTGTTCCGGTCGAAATCCCTTCAAAGATAAGTGGCCACTCAAACACAGACCCGGCGTTAGACTTCTCAGTGCCTCCAGTGGTGACCAGGAGTTTGGTCCAATCATAAGAGATCTCAAACAGAAACCGGATTTCAAGATGGCGCCGCAGACCTGGGACATCATTTCCGAACACGGTCCATCCGGGCCGATTCATGTTGCTTACCTCGGATATCCATACACCTTCGTGTCGCGCGGCATCGAAGCCGCTCCAACCGAGATCGTACAGTTTGATACGGGCGGCCTGTTGGTAGCACTGGTCCAGGCACGACTTTTTCTGGATGAGTGTGAAAGCGGCCGCGAACTGAATAAAGGTATTCACCGCGTATCTCCGCAAGGTCAGCGCTTTGTTTACGAGCGATGGATTAAGGCCATGAAAGATCGAATGATCGATATCACTGAGCTCTTTGGACATGACCCGGTCATGCTAAGTGCTGCCCAACACGATGATTGGTTTATTGCAAACACCGAGCCTCATCCGAGTGAGAATTACAGGCCGGTTAAGGTGGTTGAGGACAGGTTGAACGAATTTATTTGCCGAGGCTGTTTTGTTAAGGCTCAAGGTTCACGCTGAAGCGGATCTCAGTTCCTTTGGATAGTGCCGACTCGATTTCGATTGTGCCGCCCGCGCCATGTGCTCGTTCCTGCATACTGATGAGTCCGAGAGTCGCGGCGCGTGGCGCGCGTTTTCGCAGGCGCTCCATATCGAAACCCACGCCGTTGTCCTTTATCGATAGCAGCAGAAAATTTCCGTCGTTAACGAGCTGCAATAGCACTCGACTCGCGTGCGCGTGACGCACGATGTTGGTTAGCGCTTCCTGCGCTATGCGAAAGCACGCCGTTTCGAGATCGCGTGAGAAGCGTTGATACTGGTTCGGCAATTCGATATCGACGTCGACTTCCAAACCCGTTCGTTTCGTATAACGATCGACATACCAGCAAAGAGCTGTAACAAGTCCGAAATCGTCGAGCACCGGTGGACGCAGATCGATTGAAAGATCACGTACCAAACGGAGTGCTTCATCAACAGCGTCAATATTATCTTTGACGTAACCACCAATTTCCGAAGTGTTGTGAACCTGCTGCACAGCGTGAAGGTTCAACTTAATTGCAGTCAGTATCTGTCCAATCTGGTCGTGCAACTCGCGGGAGATGCGGCGTCGCTCATCTTCCTGAGCCTCGATTAACTGGCGCGAGAACATTTGCAGCGCGTCCTGCGCGAGTTTGCGCTCAGTGATGTCCCGTGCGGTGCCTTGAACTCCGATCATAACGCCGTTCTCATAGATCGCCCGGCTGCGAACTTCGACGGGCACACGCCGGCCGTCCTTTGCGATCACATCAACTTCGAAAGCGGTCTCTCCTTGTTCAGCCAGCTTTGCATAGAAACTCTTGCGTACATACCGCATGTCTTCCGCGGCCACGAACTCAGCAAAGTTATGACCGACAATTTCATCGCGATTGTAGCCTGACAATGTTTCGGTAGCGCGGTTTACCCGTATGTAAGTTCCTTCGAGATCGTGAACGTAAATGGCGTCCCTCGCATTCTCGAATAACTCGCGGTAACGCTCTTCACTTTCGCGAAGCGCAACTTCCGCGCGTTTGCGTTCGGCAATACGCTCTTCGAGTTCGGCAACGTAATGCTGGCTTTGTTCGAACAACTGCGCGTTCTGAATCGCAGTCGCCGCGCGTGCAGCGAGTGTCTCAGCCAGACGAACGTGCTCAGGCTGAAAGAAATTTGGTTCTGCCTTGTCCACAGAATAAAGACCAAGGACTTTCCCCGAGGCGACCAGCGGCACTCCGATCCAGTTGCGAACGTGACCGGCGCCGTTCACCCATTGCCAGCCAGGCTCGCGGTGTGTGTCCGAAACGATCACAGTCTGTTTAGTCGAACAGATGCGCTGTAACAGCGGATTGGTCTTGACGTCCAGGGCGATGAATTGAGCTATCTGCACATCTTCATACGCTTCATAACGCCTGAGCGCGCTGACGACGAATTGCGAGTCGACATTCAGCAACATCACGTTCGCGCTGTCGAAAGGAACCAACTGGCCGAGAAAATCGAGCAGGGTTTCGACAACTCTTTCGAGACTGAGATCCGCGGTCAGCGCGACATCGGCATCGCGAAGAATCACAGTCTCGTGGCGTATAGCCTGTTCGCGAGCCGACAGTCCATTTGATTCAGAGGCGTGAGTCTTCATAGAACGACAATGCGTTCCGATGCCGGGTAGCAACGCACTAACAAGAACAAGTTTTCAGTTGAATGGCTAACGTGAGCTTACGCCGGTACGTGCCAAATAAACGGACCAGGTCGACGTGGGTGTAAATCTACTGGAACCGCGTCAATCAGTTCAACTAAGCCGCGCGAGATTTTAGCACGGCCAGAGGAATAATTTGATCGGCGTGCTGGGTGCCGAACTATTGCCCGACCTGTCGACGGCCCTGATCGTAAAGTAATTGTCGCCAAAAGCAGTGCCGTAAACGAAATCAAAATCCACACCTGCCGAAACTGGCAGCGGGCTGAGCACGCCATTGACGTAAATCTCGTATTCAATGTTGGCCTGCGAATCGCTGGCGTCGCTGGACTCCGTCCAACCCAGCCAAATCTCGGCACAACTATCATCGCGAACGAGATGCAGGTCGGTAGGAACCGTCGGCGGTAGTGTATCGCTGCTTGGCAGTGTCACCACGTCAACGGCATTGCTGGTCGTCGCATTGCCTCCGGAAAAATCTGAAGCAGTGACACTGAACGAGTAACCCGTGCCCGGCTGTAAGTGGCGAATCGTGGCCGACGTCTGGCTCAGCCAGTTCACGTTTTGAGTGATGGGAACGCCGTTCAGGTTGACGCCATAGTTACAGCAGTTAGTCGGCACGTCGTCTGTTGCCGTGGTCCAGGTTAGTTTCACCTGAGATGGAGTGAGCACTGTTGCCTGTAGCACAAGACCCGTTGGTGGAGTTGTATCGGCGAACGTGTGCGCGCTCGCGAGATTGCTGTCCGCGGACTTATTGCCGTTATCGTCTACCGCATAGACTGCAAATGTGTAGTTGCTGTTGCTCGATAGGTATTTGGCAGTGTAAGTCGTCTGCGTTTGGGCGACTGTCGCCAGTTGGTTGTATGCAGAGTTGTTCAGGTTGTTAATACGAACTCTGTACGAGAATTTTCCGGAGTTGTCTGTGGACGCTTGCCATTTCAGACTAACAGTCCAATCAGTGATGCCGGTCACCGTAAGGTTAGCCGGCACTGACGGAGCAGAGCGGTCACCTTTGCCCGCTGATGAAACTGTCTGTCCACTAAAAAGCAGCACCGCTGTAAATACGAATGCTGCCGTAAATACAATGAGACCTGAGGTGTGTCGTGTAGTCATGATGGGCCTCCTCCAGACGAAGTCGTTTTCAGGTTAGCGCCAAAAGGATTCATCGTCCCCATTCGAACATAGCTGTCCGTTACCCACGCTGGACGATAAAGTTGCTACAACGTACGAGGGAAAGGGAAGCGTAAGATTACCAGAACTCTGGACCGCTGAGTATTGTTATTGTGCAGTAAGTTCGTTGAATTTCTGTGACGTCACGCTGGTCTATATTTCCGCATCACTCAAAACGCCGAAGACGTTCGCTAATTTCAGCCCTTGGTTGAAGCGCCGCGACAACCATGGGTATCTAAACTTAAATCAACGTTTGACCAACACGCGAGAGCCATTTGCAGTGCAGACGTGCAGTCGCTAAGCTGCACATCTTCTTCTTTAAAGGAGTGAGCGAGTATGAGTATGGAACCAGTCCTGCACAGCTTTGCATATTGTCTCGACTTCCTGCGCGAACAAGTTGCCGACATCCCCGAAGCTGACATGGTCGCGCAGCCAAACGGAATCAAGAATCATCCTGCGTGGGTCATCGGCCACATCGCGTTTGCGTGTCAGTTGTTGGGTGGCGCGATCGGAATCTCGCGATGGTTGCCGAAAGACTGGTCCAATCATTTCGGCACGGGCAGTGTGCCAACCGCCGATGCGAATTTATATGGAACGAAGGAAGACGTTCTCGCAATGCTCGCAGAAGCACAGTCGCGTATGACTCACGCAGTCAAG
>DATEWS010000041.1:0-10028 GCA_035257785.1 Pyrinomonadaceae bacterium | reverse complement strand
GCAGCAGTCGACATCACTGCGCATGAGGTCTATACGATCACGCAACCGATCATCCGTCGCATCGCCGAAGAAGTGCGAACGTTGCTTGGCGATCTTTCGCCTGAAGTTGCCGGAGATATTTTCGATCGCGGGCTGATCCTGACAGGTGGCGGCGCTTCGCTGGAAGGACTGCCCACTTACCTGACAAAGGAACTGGAATTGAGCGTGCGAGTTGCGGACGATCCGAGATTCGCAATCGTGCGTGGCCTGTCGCAGCTTTACGAAGAACCCCTCTTGCTTCGCCGTGTCGCGCGCACCGAAGCCCACCCGTTGTTGGACACCGAAGCCACCGCCTTTGAAACGTGAGAATGAGCGTAGTCGAACTCTACAAACGGCAAGTCACAGTTGCTCATATCTTCGGCATTCCGGTGCGTTTCGACTATCGCTGGTTCATAGTTTTTCTGCTCAGTGTTTGGTTGATCGCGATGAATCTCGCCCGCGGCGGAATGTGGGTGAGCCAGGTCCAACTCATGCCCGTCAGCACAACTGCGGCGTGGATTCTGGGAGTAGTCACCACTCTCGGTCTGTTTCTTTCAGTCCTGGGGCACGAACTCTCGCACGCGTTGATGGGCCGTGCGGAAGGAATCGAGATCGAAGAAATCGTGCTGCACCCGTTTGGCGGGTTGGCCCGGCTGCGAAACGAACCTGACAGCCCGCGCGCGGAGTTTCGGATCGCGATTGCGGGACCAGCCGCGAGTTTCCTGTTTGCGGCGGTCAGTTTTGTCCTGATGTGGCCGGCGATGATTGCGAATTACCCGGCGATCGGTGGCGTGTTGTTTCTGCTCGGCGCCGGCAATCTTCTGCTCGCGATCTTCAATCTGTTTCCCGGTTATCCACTCGACGGTGGCCGGGTGTTGCGCGCGATCCTCTGGCGCCGCACGGGCGACATTAAAGAGGCTACTCGACTCGCCGGAATTTGCGGAATGTTGATCGCCGCGATCCTAATCATCTTCGGGATCTACATGGCCATCGCGCCGACTTTCCGCGCCTACTTCATGGGTTTCTGGTCAGTGCTGGTCGGCGTCTTCCTTTTCGATGCCGCTTACAGTGTGGTGAAACAGGTACGCGGGCGACTGCGGAATATCGTGAGTGAAGCGATGTTGGCGCCGTTCGCAATCGAGCCTGACACGCTGATCAGCCACTTGATCGACTCGATCTTGCCAATTCATCGCCAGGTCGCCTTCCCGGTCGCTCAAAATCATCAACTGCACGGAATGCTTTCGTTGGAAGACCTGAAATCACTACCGCGTGAGCGCTGGCACCTCACGCGCGCTCGCGAAGTGATGCGTCCGATCGCGCCGCGATTCTTCGTCGAACCAAACACCACGCTCGATTACGCACAGGAATTGATGAAGCGAAACGGTATCGGCTCGGTCGCAGTGGTGGGGAAAAAAGGCGAACTCGTCGGCTTTCTCCAGTCGGGCAAATTTAAACGCAAAAAACGCTCAAGAACCTCACGATAAGTCATATAGGTCAGATAGGTCTTTTATGACAAATACGTGAATTGCCAGCGCTGACTTTTTCCGCGATAATCCAAGTTAGAACTGTCAATTCTCGTTAATTGAAGGACACGTCGTATGCTGGCCGTAATCGGCGCGCTCTTTGCCAACGGACTGATCACAGTACTGAAACTGATCGCAGCGCTAATCACAGGCTCGTCCGGCATGATGGCTGAGGCGTTGCACTCGGTTGCGGATACGACAAACCAGATCTTTCTCTTGTTGGGTCTGCGATTTTACAAGCGCCCGGCTTCAGGCAAGCACCCTTTCGGTTACGGGAAGGAACGGTTTTTCTGGTCTTTCATAGCGGCGATTTTTATCTTTGGTGTTGGTGCAACGTACGCGATCTACGAAGGCATTCAAAAACTCGCGCATCCGCATGCACCAACGAACCTCGGCTGGGCCTATGCTGTGCTCGCGCTCTCTTTTGTCCTGGAGGGTTGCTCGATCGCACTCGCGATTTATCAGGAAGTTAAGGAGGCGCATCACGAGGGAATGAGTTTTGGCGAATACTTGCGCGAATCGAAAGACCCGACCGCGAAGACAGTGCTCTTTGAAGACTCAGCCGCGCTGATAGGTATCGTGATTGCCGCTACCGGACTTGTGCTGACTGACTATCAGGTCGGCGGCAAGCTCGGCGCATACTGGGATGGCGTGGCGTCGATATTGATCGGAATCGTGCTCGCCATAGTGGCCTTCGTGCTCGCGCGTTCGTCGCGCGGTTTGTTATTAGGCGAAGCTGCTACTCCCAAAGTGCTAGCGGCCATCAAGCAGGCGATTGAAAGTCATCCCAACGTCGAAAACGTGGTTGAGTTATTGACAATGCACCTCGCGCCGAAGCAGATTTTGATCAACGCGCACGTGAACTTGCGAAATGATCTGGTTACCGGGGATGTCGTGAAGTCGATCGCGGAGATTGAGGAACGCATCAAACTTGCGGAGCCAAAAGTCGAGATGATATTTCTCGAAGCGGCGCCCGGCGCACAGGCTGACGAACATCAAGCGGTTGCAGAACACATTGGTTGAAGATTCGTTTTTACCAACGGATTTCAGGATGAACATCGATCAGAAAAGATGTTGCTTTTACTGCCATACACCGAGTACTTAAGACGGATGATCGAGCCGCGCAACGTCGCGGACATCGTCTTTGTCTTTTTGCTTGTGTATGCAGTTTTGAAACTCCTGCGCGGCACTCGCGCCGCGCCGATGGCCGCCGGAATCGCCGCCCTCGTATTCCTTTACTGGCTTTCAGTCAAACAAGATCTCGCGACGCTCGAGTTCGTGCTCAGCAATGGATTGCTGTACATCGGTATCGCAATCATCGTGCTGTTCCAGTCTGAGATTCGTCAGGCGTTGATTAGTTTTGGGAATCGATTTCGTGTTCCTTTCACGCGGCATCGCGGACAGTTTGGCGAGGGCGTCTACGACGAAGTCATTCTTGCTGCGACGACGCTCGCATCGACCAAGACCGGCGCGCTGATCGTGATCGAACGGAACGTTGGTTTGAAGAATGTGACTGACGGCGGTGTGCAGCTCGATGCTGAACTCAGCTACGACTTGCTGATCAGTATTTTCAACACCGCAAGCCCACTGCACGATGGCGCGGTGGTTGTGCGACGTCATCGTATCGCCGCTGCTTCCTGCTTTTTGCCGCTGACGCTAAACCCGCGTCTCTCGAGAGATCTCGGCACGCGACATCGCGCGGCAATCGGTGTTACTGAAGATACTGATGCGGTCGCGGTGGTCGTCTCCGAAGAAACCGGGTTGATTTCATTTGTGCAGCGCGGCGAGATCAAACGCGGGCTCGATGCGACGAAACTTCGCGGCGCGATTCTCGAAGCGTTGGAACCAGGACCGCGCAGAAATAAAGAGCAAAAGCACCCCGAGACAGACAGCGAGACGGAGGAGATTGCACCTGTTTGATTAACAGGTCTGATATGTCCTCTAGGACCTATTAACTGAACGCCTATGCCTTTCCAGGACGTCGATGACATCGCCATCTCCGAGCCGCAAGCGGCGCCTACGCGCATCGAGAAACTGTTGCGCCGCATTTTCATCGAAGACTGGAGTCTCAAGCTTCTGTCATTGGCGATCGCGATCGTCCTCTGGCTGTTAGTCACCGGACAGAATGAACCTGTAACCGCACACCTCAATGTTCAACTCAACTTCATTCGTCCGCAGTCGCTCGAAATCAGCAACGATCCACCGCGCACAGTCGACGTGATGCTGACTGGCAGTCGTAACAAGCTCGACGATCTAACGTCTCTCGATCTCGTCGCGACTGTCGACATCAGCGATCAGCGCGCCGGTGAACGAGTGTTGCGATTAGCTGACCGGGCACAGATCTCTTTGCCTCAAGGCATTAAGGTCGACGGTTACCAGCCGAGCGCGATTCCGATTCGTCTCGAAGAGATTGTCGAGCGACAGGTGCCGATTGAACCGAAGCTCGAGGGACAGCCGGAGAATGGTTTCGAGGTTTACAGCGTTTCTCCTAACAAGGGCAGCGTCTCTGTGCGTGGACCAGCGAGTCACGTTGATGGGCTTCAGAAAGTTTTGACTGAAAGCATCTGGCTGGCCGGACACAAAGAGAGTTTTACGGCGTCGAATGTCGCGATCGACGTTGCCGATCCGAAAGTGGATCTGTTGGAGCCGGTGGTGAACGTGAACATCGAGATTGGCGAACGTCGCGTTGAGAAAACTTTCTCGGGCGTGAGTGTCAGCAGGGCTGATGGAGACAAAGTGCAGCCGGCGACGACCGCGATTACAGTGTTGGGCGTGGCGAGTCTGGTTAATGCACTCAAGCCTGAAGAGCTGAAGATCGTTCTCGATGACGACCTGAAACCGCAACTCGAAGTGCCGGACGCATTAAAAGGAAAGATAACGCTGAAATCTGTGCAGACTTCGAAGTTTATACCTTTACGATGAAAGCTCTCTTTGGTACTGATGGGATTCGCGGTGAAGCTGGACAGTTTCCGCTCGATCCCGCAACTGTAACTGCAATCGGTTTTTCGCTGGCCTCGCATCTCGCCGCTTCAGGCGCTCAACCCAAAATCATCATCGGCAGAGACACTCGCGAATCAGGTCCTTCCATAGAGCAAGCGCTGATCGATGGCGCGAGCAGGGCGGGAGCCGAATGTCTGTCGGCTGGCGTGATCACAACTCCCGGCGTCGCTTTCGTAACGCGCAAAGAAGAAGCGGCAGCGGGAGTTGTGATCAGCGCGTCACACAATCCGTATCACGACAACGGCATCAAGATCTTCGCACCGTCCGGTCGCAAGATGGATGACGCGGTTGAGCGCCTGATTGAAGAGGATGTTTACCGTAACATTGCCGTCCCTGCCGCGTTAACCACACGAAATCATTCGTCAGCCGAAACGCAACTGCACGAAGAATACCTGTCATTCCTGGCAGATGAGATCGGAAACGGGCTCGACCTGAAGGGTCTGAAGATCGTTGTTGATTGCGCGAACGGCGCCAGTTCAGCACTCGCACCAACACTCTTCGAACGGCTCGGTGCGAACGTAATCGCCATCAATGCAAGTCCCGACGGTCGCAACATCAACCGCGACTGCGGCTCACTCCACATCGACTCGCTTCGCGACAAGGTCGTCAAAGAACGTGCTGACCTGGGCGTCGCTTTCGATGGCGACGCTGACCGCTCGCTCTTCGTCGATGCCGAAGGGAACTTTGTCGATGGCGACGCAACCCTGCTCGCTCTCGCCATCCACCTCCAGTCTCACGAAAAACTAAAAGGCGACGTCGTTGTCGCTACTGTCATGAGCAATATCGGTCTTGAGATTGCGCTGCGCTCTGCGGGAATACGACTGGTGCGCACAGACGTGGGCGACAAGTACGTACTCGACGAACTGCTGCGACTGGGGGCGAGTCTCGGCGGCGAGCAATCCGGTCACATTATTCTTCCGGCTTTGAGTCTCGCGGGCGATGGCATGATCACGACCCTCTGCCTGCTTCGCGCCCTCGGTGAATCGCGCAAGACGCTGGCGGAAATCACGGCCGGGTTTAAGCGCTACCCGCAAATTCTGCTGAACGTCAGAGTCCGTGAAAAGGTCCCGTTCGGTGACCTGGCGCCCGTGCAAGCGGAAGTAAAAGAGGTCGAGGAACTACTTTCGCACAAGGGAAGGCTGCTCCTCCGTTATTCCGGAACGGAGCGACTGGCCCGGGTCATGATCGAGGGCGAGAATCAGGGCGAGATTGAGGAGTATGCAAGGCGAATCGCGAATGCGATTGAGCGCGAGATCGGAGCCGGGACGTGAGGCAGTTTATGAATTTTCTACACGGTGACCCGGGAAAAATCTACACCCTCAAGCCCCGTCTTTCGGCGAGTCAAAGTCTCTGATTTTAGTCTTCCCCAGCAAACTAAGTACTTCTAACTCCAAAAGAAAAAGGCTCTTGCACGGCACAGCCGTTGCGATGTATATTGTGGGGCAAGAGAGACGGTTGGTGGATCCTCCGTCTCAAGTGGTTGCTGGGGTGAGGACAGTAACCACGAATATGGATGGGCGCGACGCACTCCCACGTATGTCGCGCCCATTCGCTTTTTAACTTGTACATTGTTGCTGCCCCGTATGCACCGCCTGGAAATCTCACTAAATCAAGAAGCTCGCAGCAGTGAAATCAACATCGGCGCTGGCGTGAGGCGCGATCTTGGAAACTTGATTCCGTTTAACGCGCCGCGGCGCATTGGGATCATTTCCAACCAGCGGGTCTTTGATTTCTACGGGCGCGAAGTAGTGCGATCTTTGAAATCCGCGGGCTTCAAAACGTTCGTTTGGCTGATGCCTGAAGGCGAGCGTTACAAGTCATTTCGAGTGCTCGAAAAAGCAGTTAACTTCCTGAGCGAGAATAGCTTCGAACGAGACGATCTCGTGATGGCGCTCGGGGGCGGCGTAGTCGGCGACCTCGCAGGTTTCGCGGCGGCGATTTACCTGCGCGGCTTACGGCTGACGCAGGTGCCGACCACGTTGTTGTCGCAGATCGATTCGTCCGTAGGCGGTAAAACTGGAATCAATTTGACAACGGGAAAGAACCTCGTGGGCGCGTTTCACCAGCCAGCTTCGGTCTTCATCGATACCGAAACGCTCGCGACGTTACCGCCGCGCGAGTTGACTTCGGGTTTCTGCGAAATGGTCAAACAGTCGCTGGTCGCCGATGAGTCGCTTTTCCAAATGACGGTCGATTGTTTGCAAAGCAAACGGGGGTTGAGCTCGCCCGAGTTTGAAGATCTGATCGCGGCGCAATGCGGGTTCAAGGCCTCAATAGTCGCGAACGACGAACGCGAGTCAACCAGTCGTTCCGACACGAAATCGAGGCGCGTGCTCAACTTCGGACACACAACCGCACACGCCCTCGAGACGGTCACAAACTATCGCCACTTCCGGCACGGCGAGGCCGTTGGGTATGGAATGTTAGTTGCCGGAGAACTGTCGCGAGACCTGGGTCTGATCGACGCCGGGGAACTGAAACTACTGCGCGATGCGGTCAGTCTTTGCGGACCGCTTCCGCGAGCGGACAATCTCAACCTCAACCAGATCACGGCTGCTCTGAAGCACGACAAAAAGAGTGTTGGTGGTCAAATTAACTGGGTGTTGCTCGAAGGGATAGGCCGGCCCCGCATCGTCGAAGGCGGTCTTATCAGTGCGAAATCCTTACGTCTTTCGCTGCGAGCTGGATTAAAGGCGTTGGAAAGACAGAAAGAGAGTTTCCACTAATGCGAATGCATCGATCAGGTGAACGAGGCAGTGCGAGCCTCAAGTTTGTCATCGTGATGGCGCTCCTGGGATCAACAGCCTATGCCGCGTATCTTTATGTGCCGGTCGCGTTTCAGGCGAACGCGTATAAAGATCTCATGCAGCACTACGCGGACGTGGCAGCGACGCAAGGCTATGCGCCTTCATGGGCCAGCGAACAACTTTTGAAGAACGGCGCCGAATACGGCGTGCCTGAGAATGCGATCATTACACCCGCGCGACGAGATAATCGGATCGAGGTGAGAGTTCAATTCGTTCGCGTCATTGAGTTTCCCGGGTATCCTTACAACTACGAATTCGATCACACCGTGAAGAGCACCGCGTTCCTGACCTTCAAGTAAAATTTAGCCGCAGATGAACACGGATGACGCGAATCAGATTCGCGTCACCCGTGTTCATCTGCGGTTAAATTTTTTACCGTGGGGCGCCACCGTCGAGGAATGCCTTGAGTTTTCGTGAGCGTGAAGGGTGACGCAACTTCCGCAAAGCCTTCGCTTCGATCTGTCGAATGCGTTCGCGCGTCACCGCAAAGTGTTGGCCCACTTCTTCGAGCGTATGCTCCGACCCCGTCGTGCCTAGACCAAATCGCATCTTGATCACTTTCTCTTCGCGGGGCGTGAGTGTCGCCAAAACCTCGTCGGTAATCTCGCGCAAATTCGACGCCACCACCGCGTCAGCCGGATTCAGGATCGACTTGTCTTCAATGAAATCGCCCAGATGTGAATCCTCTTCTTCACCAATCGGAGTCTCGAGCGAAATCGGCTCCTGAGCGATTTTCAAAACTTTGCGAACCTTCGAGACCGGTATGTCCATCTTTCGCGCAATCTCTTCACTCGTCGGCTCGCGCCCCAACTCCTGGACCAATGATCGAGACGTTCGAATCAACTTGTTGATGGTTTCGATCATGTGTACCGGAATACGAATCGTGCGCGCCTGATCGGCAATCGCACGCGTAATTGCCTGTCGAATCCACCACGTTGCATACGTCGAAAACTTGTAACCACGACGCCACTCGAATTTGTCGACCGCCTTCATCAAACCGATGTTGCCTTCCTGGATGAGATCCAGAAACTGCAACCCGCGATTTGTGTACTTCTTCGCGATCGACACAACGAGACGCAGGTTCGCCTCAACCAGCTCGCGCTTTGCCTGACCGGTTTGCTGTTCGCCAATCACGATCGACTGTAGCGATCGCTTGATCTCGACCGGACTAACGAAGTTGTCGATCTCGATCTGCAACAGCTTCTTGCGCGCCAATAAAATGCGGCGGCGCAGATCTTTTTCCTCCTCAGCTTTGATCCGTTTCCGGCTTAACTTTTCGTTCGCGCTATCGATCTCACGCTCCGCTTCACGCACTAACTTCTGCACCGCGCGAATTGCGTTGATCAAGCGCTGTCGCGCGCGTTCGGTGAGATTCAACCGGCCAATCTCCTGCGCGATTTCAAGACGGCAACGCGCCACTTTGCGCTTGAGGCGAGTTAACTTCTTGCTCTTTTTTCCGTGGCTAAGCTTCTGCTCGACTCTTAATCTTTCAAGCTCTTTTAAGGCGATCTTGCAACCCTTGTCGATGTTCTGAATTCCCTCGATGGTCCAGGACCGGTATTCCTCGGCCTTGTCTTCGTCGCCGGTTAATTCGGCCTGCTCGGAAAAAGTTACGGTGTCGCGAATGTTGATCCGATTGTTTTCGAGATCCTCGCCGATCTTCAACACTTCGCGCACTGCAATCGGAGAACGTGCAATCGCTTTTTGTGTCTTGAGTTGACCGCGCTCGATTCGTTTCGCGATTGCGACTTCGCCTTCACGCGTGAGTAACGGTACGACGCCCATTTCGCGCAGGTAGAGTCGAACTGGATCATTTGTCTTTTCGAGCGCACCGGCTGAGAGATCGAGTTCGATATCTTCGTCGAGGGCTTCCTCGTCTTCGTCCGCGACCGTCACCGCCGCCTGCTCGAGCAGGCGTTCGTCGGAATCGGCAACCGGAATGTTTGAGCCTTCGAGCTTCTGGAGCACGTCTTCAATGTCGTCTGGAGAAACGACATTGTCAGGCAGTTCGCGATTGAGATCGTCAAACGTCAGGTATTTCTTGTCGCCACCCAATTCGAGCAGTCGTTCCATCACGTCGTCGCGATCTTTTTCTTCCATACTACTCATTTTGCAGCTCCGAATTACTACCTGATACGCGAGGCCGCTTCGCTCTGCGGTTGCAGCATTCCCTGACGTTGGGCGGAGAGTTGAATCTGTTCCGCGGAAAGTTTTGAAACTCGCTCGATGTCCTGTTCACGCTCGGCAATGGCCAGTTCTCTTTTCAACTCTTCGATACGTAAATCGAGTTTCATTCGCCTGAATGTGGAAACACATTCTTCCGCAATGTAATGTTCGTTCGATCCGTGCAACGTTGAGTTCATCAGCACTAACGGAATCATCCGTGCAGCAAACTCATCCCCTTCAGTCTTGCTATTCAGGCTATCGAAATCAATTTGCGCGCCCTCGCGCTCGAGTTCGAAAACAGCCTTGAAGAGCGGCGCCGTTGCCAGGTCTTCATAATCCTCTTCTCGCAGCATCGGCAACACGTCGCGACGCAGGTTTGCGTCAGCAAAAAGCAGGCCGAGCAAACGCTGCTCTGCCGCAGTGGCTTCAGTTCGTCTTGTCAAAACCTGAACACTGTCGGCGCGCAGCGGACGATTGTGTCGCACGGTTTCCCACAACTCGCGCCGCCACGTCG
>DATEWS010000040.1:0-3674 GCA_035257785.1 Pyrinomonadaceae bacterium | reverse complement strand
CAATCGACTCGCTCCCCACAAAAGTAGTGACGTGCCGCACACCTCAAAATCGAACGGCACGCAGGCTAAAGCGTTTCGAAAGTCTGCCTAAACCTGCCTCAGGTCGCGCTTCCTAAAAAAGCGCAATTAGAATCTTGTTCGACCGGTGGGATGCGACATCGCAGGGTTAAAAGCAAAGCTCATTTTGCCGGAGTCAGCGAATATGCGTCTCGGTGATCGGAGATCAGCGACCAATTGCGATTACGTGTAGCGAAGGCTCATTGACCAAAACGCCCGGCGTCGTACGGCGCCCTGTCTGGTCGATTTCACGACGATCAATGAATCGAATCGGCGAGACTGTCGTAGTGCCGATCGGCTGCAGTTTAACACGTTGCGGGATAAGCGAACCGGTGATGAAAATCGCCCGCTCTTCAACTTTTTGCTTCCGTTCGGAGGTTTGGTTAGTCGTGGGATCGGCGAGCGCTGTTCCGGCAAGTATGCTGGCCGCGACGAGAGTTGCAACGTTTGAAGATATCAGGACCTTCACAAACAAAACTACACCCGGGAAGGTACGGTGTGCAAATTATTGAAGCGATGACGATGGCCCCTCCCGACCAAAGCAAGAGAGGCAATAGCTGTTGCCACTGCCTCTCCGCAGACCTAACCAAAACGTCAGTGTTAGAATCTCTTCGTTAGGCGCGCGTAAACGAACCGGCCGGTGGCATCGTAAGTAAAGCCGGGATAACCGACAGCGTTTCCACCTTCCCCCCATGCCTTCGGTGGATCCTGACCGAAGATGTTATTGCATCCAATGGTGATGATCGTGCCTCGCAGCAGATGGTCCAAGACGCTACGACCGTATTTACTGGTCTGCGCCGAGGCCGTTTCTAGAGGCGCACCGTCCTTGCCACGGACGACCTCTTTTTCGCCCTTCGAATAGCCGGGTACCGGTTGCTCCTCAACCGGAAGAAGAGCGGTGAAGTCATAGGAAAGCTGACCGTTGAAGAACCAGGTCTGGTGAACCCAGTGCGGGTGAAGGTTTGGCGTAAATTCGTGGAATCCGTCGGTGTAGAGCACGATGCCATAGAGATCAAAGCCCTTCCATGTCCACTCGAGGCTGGAATTACCTTTCCATTTATACCAACCCTCATTCGACATACCCGGATCGGTGGTTCTGCCGGCCAAATTGCCGTTGTCTGGCCCGAACTCTCGGAAGATGAACCCCTGGAAGATGAATTCATCCAGGTAGGTTACTTGAGTCTGCGAAGTGAAGGTCCCCCAGGGCGTTGGCCTCTGGTAGTAAAGGCCGAAGTCAAACCCGCGAGCCTCTTGATTGCCGATGTTCTGATTTCGAATCAAGATACGTGTGATGTTTCCACCAATGTCACGCTCCACCGCTTCGCCGGGCAACAATGTGCCGGTTAGTTCACGTTGCAGTACTTGGTCGGCCAAGGGCGCAGTGACAACGCCGGTGCGCTCGATATCCCAAAAATCAACCGAGAGGTTCAAACCGGGCACATATTTCGGCGAGTAAACAAAGCCGCCGCTGAACGAGCGGGAATCTTCAGGTTCGAGATTGGGATTGCTGGTTATCAGGGTATTCGTCTCAGGCTCGAAGACGCCGCCTTTCAGCGGATCGTGAGAAGGCTCCAGGGTTGATAACGGAGACCCAAACAGTTCCTCAAGTGATGGCTCACGAAAACCCTCGCCCCAAGTTGCCCGGAGAGTCAGCTGCTCGTCAAACGGTTGCCACCGCATGCCCACCTTCGGCACGAGCACGTTGGTGTCGTTGTTCAGGAACTCTTCAAAGCGCGCTCCGGCCACAAACTCCAGGGAATAAAAGCCCGGAATCATTGCCTTGGTCTCGCGCTGCAGCTGCGGATTTTTGCCGTCGCCTGTGTAGTAGGTACTCGTCACGGGGCTGAAGATAGGAATTCTGGTCTCTGCGTAAAACGCATAGGTCTTTCTTCCACCATTAGCGCTTGGAACTGGCGAATTACCGACAATGTCACCCTCGACGTTCAGCATATCCGGCTCTTCCTTCAGCGATTCGCGGCGGAACTGACCACCGAAGGCGAAACCAACACCGCCGGCCGGCAAGTTGAAGAGCGCCGTCGTATAGATCGTGGCATCCAACGTCCACAGCTTTGAGGTGTCTACGTCCTTGGGATGGACTCTGGCAAAATCGATCGTGGCCTCGTTAGACGCGATTGGAGCGCGAAAATCGCCGAAAGGATTGAAGGCAGGCTGGTCAGCGAGGACTCCACCCGATTGAAAGATCGGATCGTTCTGATTCAAGATGCGGTTGAATCGCGAGGCGGACACTTGCGTCCCGGTAACCGTATTCTTGAGTTGGCTGTAACGGAACCCGGCGTCGTACCCCCAGCTTCCGTTGAAGAGCTTGTCCCCCTTGATGCCGATGGTGCTCAGCCACGCGTCGGTTTCGTTATCGAACAAACGGTTTCCAAACTCAGCCAGACGCGCGCGGGTGCCGCCCGAGATAATTTGCTCGAAGGGATTAAAAGGATTGAACGCGTCAGCCGGGACACCGGTCTCCGCGTGGGTGGGTGTGTTGGGTGGCTCCGAGCCTGGCGCAATTGGCGAATGCGGCGGAATGGCCAATATGGTCTGACCCAAGGTCTGGAATGAACCAGTTGCTGGAGCTGCCAGTTCGTTGTGCGTTTTCACGTTCTGATAAAAGCCGTCCGCATAGACGACCATCTGATCGCCAAAGACCTTGTGGTCACCACTCAACCACACCCCATAGCGCTCTGATTCCGGGAAGGAGAGCGAGAACTGATTGAAATTGAACCCGGGACGCAGACCGCCGGCCGCCCTGACACGGTTATTGGCATCGTAGAGATACCTGTTTGCCGGGGACAGCCCGTTTGTAAAATCTGGTGCACTTGCAAATTCAGTCCCACCAGGATTTAAATTCTGGCCACCAGCGGCCCCCGCCACATCGCTGCTGAGCTGAAGATTATACGGGCTGTTATTCGAGCTCAGAAACGGCGGAACGGCCGAGAAACCGCGATCGCGGTTGGCGATGGAGTTGCGATGATAGTAATTCAAGACGCCGGTGATGTTGGTATCTCCCTTGCCAACACCGAAGATGCCGTATGTGTCGAATAGACCCGAGTCTTTATCGAGCGTGTTGCCGTATTCGACTCTTGCTTCCGCGCCGTCGTAATTGTGACGCATCTTAAGGTTCACGACGCCGGCCACCGCATCCGCACCATACGTGGTGGATGCGCCGTCTTTCAGAATTTCGATGCTCTGAATAGCGGCTTCAGGAATCGAATTCAAATCGACAAACATCACATTGACCAGGCCGGGGTTGTTGCCCGTCGGATAGGGAGCGACTCGGCGTCCGTCGAGAAGGATGAGAGTGGCCCTGGCATCGAAACCGTGGAGCGCAACTGTCGCCGCACCCACAGCGGTGTTGGAGCCGTTTTCGTTATTCGAAATCGGAACGACGTTCGCGTTCACGACCGGCTGGCTGAGGAGAAATTGCTCGGTGGTAATATAACCTGATTTGTTCATGTTTTCGCGGTTGTAGATGTCAACCGGGTTCGGTCCCACTTCTTCTGCCGTCGGAATGTTCGAACCCGTTACGATGATGCGCTCGGCTTCCG
The DNA here is from genome assembly GCA_035257785.1 of Pyrinomonadaceae bacterium. Classification (GTDB taxonomy): domain Bacteria; phylum Acidobacteriota; class Blastocatellia; order Pyrinomonadales; family Pyrinomonadaceae; genus PSRF01. The sequence continues at coordinate 60 of DATEWS010000040.1, read as the reverse complement.
CAGCAGTCGGCGTCGGAGCAGCACCAATGTCCGTCGACAGCGGCGCGAGGTTCTGCCCAA
>DATEWS010000039.1:0-5599 GCA_035257785.1 Pyrinomonadaceae bacterium | reverse complement strand
CCACAGGCATAGTGATCGGTCCGCCGGTGTCGATGGCCTGCATGCCGCGGACCATGCCGTCGGTCGGAGTCATCGAAACGGTTCGCACGCGGCCTTCGCCGAGGTGTTGCTGCACTTCCGCGATGACGTCGATCGGAGTGGGCACGTCGAATCCTTCAGAGACGACTCTGAGCGCCTGGTAAATCGGCGGCAGGTAACCTCCCTGAAACTCGACGTCGAGCACGGGACCGATGATCTGGACGACTTTACCGACCGGGCGACCGTCGGCGCTCATGTTTCCGTTGGGCGTAGACATACTGTCTCTGAACTCCTCTTCGACCTATAAAGGCGAACAAACTGGCAGGTTTGAAAGCCGCATAAGATAACACACGCCACGTTTTAGCGCCAAATAGGAAGTATTCTCTGCGGCCTCGGCGTACCTTTGCGTCCTCTGCGTTTATGCTTTTTGTAGACGCAGAGAACACAGAGATACGCTGAGGGCCGCCGAGAAACCTGAAACCTTACTTGTACTACTGTCGTAGTACAATCCGAGATGAGTCAGATCTTCTCATTGAGCCCTTCGCATCCCATGCCGCTCTACGCGCAGTTAACGCGGGCGATTCGCTTCGCCATCGCGACCGGGCGGCTCAGGGTCGGGGAACAACTGCCAACCGTCCGACAGTTGGCAGTGGAGCTACGCGTCAACGCCAACACGGTGGCCAAGGTCTACGCCGAGTTGGAGCGCTCCGGAATCCTCGAAACCAGAAGAGGCGTGGGAACGTTTGTCAGCGCCCGCCATCTCGCCACGAGTCATCGCGACGAACACGAAAAGCACTTAGCGGAACTGGTCGATCGGTTCCTCGAGGAAGCCGGTGCGATGGGTTTTTCGCTCGACGACTTGTTGGACCAACTTCAGAGCCGGCGCAATAAGGAGACTGAGAATGTCTAGTTCTACGAGTTTGATACAAACCCGAAGTAACTTGCCCTCAACTGATGTAGCGCGTGTCAACGTCATATCGGCCGTCGCTTTTCTGGCGCCGGCGCTCGCGGGCGCACTCAGCTTTTGGTTAACGTTAAGTCCGGTGGGCCTCATCGTAGGCGTACTGCTGGGACTGCTGTTGGCCCAGGCGCCCAAGATCGCACGCCAGTGGGAACGTGCGGTGGTTCTACGACTCGGGAAATATGTTGGTTTGCGTGGTCCAGGTTTGTTCTGGATCGTGCCTTTTGTTGACACTGTTTCCGCATGGGTGGACCAGCGAGTTATCACTACGAGTTTTGCGGCTGAAGAGACGCTTACTTCCGATACAGTTCCGGTGAACGTCGACGCAGTGTTGTTTTGGATGGTCTACGATCCCGAGAAAGCTGCGTTGGAAGTTCAGAACTATCCGCAGGCGGTGAGTTGGGCGGCACAGACAGCGCTGCGCGACATCATCGGCCGAACCTCACTGACCGATCTGTTACGCGGACGCGAACGGATCGAAGAAGAGCTGCAGCAACTGATAGACGCGCGTTCGAACCCGTGGGGCGTGACCGTGCAATCGGTTGAGATGCGCGACGTGATCATTCCACCGGCGTTGCAGGATGCGATGTCACGCGAGGCGCAGGCTGCGAGAGAGAAACAAGCGCGCATAATCCTGGGCCAGGCTGAAGTAGAGATTGCTCACTCGTTCGAAACTGCCGCTCAGTCGTATCGCGACAATCCGACAGCGCTACACCTGCGAGCGATGAACATGTTGTATGAAGGCTTGAAGGAGAAGGGCGCGTTGATGCTCGTGCCGAGCAGTGCGGTTGAATCAATGGGTATGGGGGGATTGCTTGGCGCCGCGGCGCTTCGACAACAGACGTTAACGGGAAGTGATGAGGTACCGGAGTAAATCATTAACCACGGATAACACGGATAAAAATCCGATTTAAAATCCGTGTTATCCGTGGTTTATAATTCAGGATCGATGCGGATCTTCATCCTTTGCAACACCTGAAGATCCTCTTCTGTTAAATCGAGCGTGGCGCCGTCGGGATCGCTTTCATCTTCACCAGCGTGAGGCCTTAAACCAATCTCGAGCCGCAGCGTCAACTCCATCTCGTAACCCGCTTCACGCAGGCGTTCGATGGCCTCCGCCACCTTCGTCGAGTTCTCGACTGACTCGTTGATCGCGCTGCCAATCTCGCGAACTATCTCTTTTGCGTCGTCATCGATTTCCATTTATTTGGTATGCTACGCCAGTCAATGCAAATTGCCAATTGCCAATGTTAGACTGAGGTTTATGTTCGGAACCATCGGGATCCTGACTGGCGGTGGTGATGCGCCGGGACTGAACGCCGTTATCCGCGCCGTCGTCAAAACCGCGACCTGCGAGCACGGCATGCGCTGCATCGGCATTGAAGATGGCTTCGAAGGATTACTCGACGCCACTCGCACGCGCCTGTTGTCTGCCAGCGACGTACGCGGCTTGCTGCCGCGTGGTGGAACGATTCTCGGAACGCGCAATCGCGGAAAGTTCGTCGAACGCGCGTGCGAAGGCAGTGATCGAGACGTCGAAAGCGTTTACCAGGAAGCGATCTCCAACATGAAGATCGTCGGTATCGACGCGCTCGTGGTCCTTGGTGGTGAAGGCACACTCACGATCGCCAACGAGTTTGACAAGCGAGGGGTTCCGGTCTGCGGCGTGCCGAAGACGATCGACAACGATCTCGCGTGCACTGAGCTCACGTTCGGCTTTGTCACTGCGCTCGATATCGCAACCGAAGCCCTCGATCGATTGCATACGACTGCCGAGTCACACGATCGCGTGATGATCCTTGAAGTGATGGGCCGTCACGCTGGTTGGATCGCACTGCACTCCGGTATCGCGGGTGGCGCCGACGTGATCCTGATCCCGGAGATTCCGTTCTCGCTCGACGTCGTCGCCGACAAGATTCGTGCTCGCGATTTGAGTGGATCAAATTTCAGCATCATCGTCGTCGCCGAAGGCGCTTTGGAGATCGGGCACGAGTTAGTTTATCAAGACAAGGGTGATGGACTTCGTGCACCTCGCTTGGGTGGCATTGGCCAACACCTGCAACACGATCTTGAAAAGGTAACGGGCCGCGAAACGCGTTGCGTGGTGCTGGGCCACCTGCAACGTGGTGGCCGTCCGAATGCATTTGACCGCATGCTGGCGACTAATTTCGGCTCGTCGGCCGTGCGCGCACTCGCGGGCGGTAAGAGTGGCGTGATGGTTGCTTTACAAGCGGGCGATGTGGTGACTGTGCCATTGACTGAGGCCATTCAGGGTATCAAGACGGTGCCGCCGAATGGACAGCTGGTCCGGACCGCGCGAGATACCGGTATTTCTTTTGGCGCTCCTGACGAGGCCAGTTATCATAAGCAACTGTAGCATTGAGCGATAAGGATGAAGCCGTGTCACAGGGAATCAAGGAAAAACTCCAGGGCGAACTAGACGAGCTGGAGACTGAACTTCGCATTCATTTGCCGAAAGAGATCAAGCGAGCGCTTGAGTTTGGCGACCTGCGCGAGAACTCGGAATACCGCGCTGCACTCGATCGACAGAACGTTGTCAAGGCGCGAATCGTCGAGTTGCGCCAGCGGATCAGCGAGATAGCGTCGATCGATCCTAATAAAGTGCCGCGCGACAAGGCGTCGTATGGTTCGACCCTTGTGCTGTACGACGGGGAAAAGGACGAGGAAGTTACCTATCGTCTGGTAACTCCGGAGGAGAGTGATCCGGCCCAGGGTTTAATCTCGACGACGTCGCCTGTCGGCCGCAGTTTGATGGGTAAACAGGAAGGCGACGAGGTCGCAGTCCGGACTCCGGCGGGCGCGCGCAATTTCGAGATCAGGCAGTTGCGTACGCTACACGACGAACTGGAAACTGGACAGTCGAATTGATAACACAGATGACGCAGATCTGTGTTATCTGTGTAATCTGTTGCTAATAAAGTAAAGTTCTTCTACAGCCCGGCGAGGAGAAACGTACCTGACAGATGTTTGGCGCAAGCATTGGACGCGCAGCTCAGCGAATCATTGACGCGATAGTACGCTGGCTCGCAATCGGCCATATCAATCCAAATATACTGACCGTTATCGGCGTCTCTTTGAACGTCGGTTGCGGTCTTCTTTTTGGGCTCGGCTCGTTTTTCTACGCCGGCATCGCGCTGATCGTCGCCAATCTTTTTGACATGCTCGACGGGCAGGTGGCCCGTTTGTCCGGCCGTGTAACGCGGTTTGGCGGGTTTTTGGATTCATCCCTCGACCGCCTGTCAGACATGGTGGTTTTTGTGGGCCTGATGGTCTATTACGCCCGCCCCGACTCTCATTCGACTCTTAACGTTTTTCTTGCGGGCGCCGGACTAATGGGCTCGGTTATGGTAAGCTACGCCAGCGCCCGGGCAGAGAGCCTGATTCCCAAGTGTGACGTGGGCTTTCTGCGGCGCCCAGAACGCGTTGTACTCTTTATTATTGGGGCGCTAAGCACTCATCCAGGTTCGACGAATTACTTTGCCAATCGGATGCCGGCCGTGCTTTGGGTACTGGCAGTCGGCTCCTATTGGACCTTCGCGCACCGCATGTATCACACGTGGCGCGAACTGACGAAGGCCGACCAAAAAACAGCGAACGTTGATGCCGAAGCTTCGTATGATCGGCCGAAACGCGCGGAAGTTGCGATTTTATAGGTTCCGGTCGGACCTATTTGACTATTTGATTTCACAGAGGTAACCGCTTGACTATCTGTCCGTGCTGCGGCTTCAAATTCCACGGCGCTTTGACCAGTGGTTGTCAACAGTGTGGCGCCCGCGCGATTGGTGACCCGCTTCCCAAACCAGCTTACGAGCTTCCTTCTTATGGTCGCGCTCTTGTGCTCGCCGTTAGCGGCGCACTCGTGGCCCTCGTTTTCGTGGTCCAAACAATCTCCGCTTTCGTACAGCTCTACACCGGTTCATTCGGATTCTGGCACTGGGTCGCCGCGGGAGAAACTGCCGCATGGCGCTTGAAGTGGATCTCCATCCCGGTGCTGTTTGTCGCACTATGGTTCGGACGAAAGTTGTATCGCTCGATCCTCGACCGGCCCACACGTTTCTGCGGCGTGAAATACGCACACCATGGTTTGGTCGCCTCGGCAACTGTCGCCGTGTTGATCGCGTTGCTTATCGGAATTACCGTGCCCGCCCGTTTGCGCCAGCGACAACTCTCGAGGGAAGCCGCCATTCGCGCGCAGGGTTATGTAATCGAGGAAGCCCTGACAGCTTACCGCATCAAGTTCAAAACCTATCCGGCTGAAACGAGGGATCTGCTAAAGCGCCTCCCGGACCCTGATGGCTCACTCGAAGCCGCCATCAGGAATCTCGATTCGAACACATACTTGCCCAGTGCTGACGTGGCTGCCAACGCCTCCGTAGAAAAATCGCGCACGCTGCGTGGCGCGGTCATCCGCAAAGCCTCCCTCTCGTCTGCCACTGACGATGCGCCGTCTGGTGGATTGTCGTTCACAAACTACCGGCTGATCCTTCCCGGTGAAGACAAGATCACTGGAACCGACGACGACTGGATCGTCCGCGACGGTATGGTCATGAGACTTTCCGAAGTCGCGAAAGGCGGAGTCGGGCGTTCAGTGTCGGCGGG
>DATEWS010000038.1:0-2761 GCA_035257785.1 Pyrinomonadaceae bacterium | reverse complement strand
CAAAATGTTCCCGTGCGTTTTATCGACCTGCCGCAGTCTCATCAGTTTGCCCTCGACGCGGATAACAACAGTGAAGAGCCGGAGATTCGCCAGGATCCCTTGCGTTGGGTTGCGGAGGCGTCCGGCTACAGCGACAGCGAGCGCTGGTGGGACCACGTGATCGAACACAGGCGCGACGGCACCGAGTCGTTCAAAGCGATCATGGAACTGATGTCTGCACTGCGAGAGGAAGTCGCGAAACTCGAAGATCAAAAGCCGGAGCCGCGTGAAGATTTGCGCGAGGCGTACATGCGGCAGAGCATCCGTGCGGCTGAGCGCGAGGGTTTTGAAAGAATCGCCGTTGTTTGTGGCGCCTGGCATGCGCCGGTTTTACAAACGATGCCGCCCGCGAAGGCGGACACTGCTTTGCTCAAAGGGTTGGCAAAGGTAAAAGTCAGCGCTACGTGGGTCCCATGGACCATGGGCCGGTTGACTTATTGGAGTGGTTACGGCGCCGGGATCGAATCGCCGGGTTATTACCAGCATCTATGGTCCGTGCCTGACGACGTTACGGTGCGTTGGATGATTCGCGTGGCGCAGTTGCTGCGCGGGCAGGATCTCGATGCGTCGTCGGCAAGTGTGATCGAAGCCGTTCGCCTCGGTCACTCACTCGCTGCTCTGCGCGATCGACCTGTGCCGGGATTATCTGAGTTCAACGACGCGGTGCGAGCGGTATTCTGTTTTGGCGATGACACGCCGATGCAATTGATCGCCGAGAAGCTAATCGTCGGCGAACTGTTGGGCCAGGTTCCCGATGCAACGCCGAGTTTGCCCTTACAACAGGACCTGCAACGCGAACAGAAACGATTGCGACTGCCTCCCGAAGCTACACAGCAGGTGCGTGATTTCGATCTGCGAAAGCCGAACGATCTCGATCGCAGTCGACTCTTGCATCGCCTGCGTTTGCTCAACATTCCCTGGGGAGCGACAGAACGATCGACTGGTAAGGGAACTTTTCGTGAGTTGTGGCGTCTACAGTGGCAGCCTGAATTTGCGGTCGCAGTAATCGAAGCGAACATCTGGGGCAACACTGTTGCCAACGCTGCGACTGCGCGTGCTCGGTCGGAAGCAGATCGTTTGCAGGAACTGCCGCCGCTGACTGCCCTCGTCGAAGACGCGCTGCTCGCCGACTTGCCTGAAGCCGTCGATCACATAATGACGCGGCTCGAGCAAGTCGCGGCCGTTTCGAACGATATTCCGCACGCGATGGAAGCGTTTCCTTCGCTGGCCGGCGTGCTTCGTTATGGCAACGTACGGCAGACCGATACTGCGATGGTCCAACAGGTTGTCGAAGGGCTTGTCACGCGCATCGTGATTGGATTGCCCAATGCGTGTGCGGCGCTCAACGATGATGCCGCTGAAGAGATGTATGGACGTTTTGTTCAGGTACATAGCGCGTTGTTGACACTTCAGGACGCCAAGCTATTGTCAGACTGGAACGGCGTACTCGTCCAATTGTTGGACCAGGTGGATCTCCATGGCGTGATCGCGGGTCGATGTTGTCGCTTGCTCTTTGACCAGAAGTTGTTGGACGCCGCAGAAGTTGAACGTCGCATGGGTTTGGCAATCGCGCCTGCGGTCGAGCCCGCAAAATCGATGGCCTGGATCGACGGCTTCCTGCGCAGCAGTGGTCTAATACTTCTGCACAACGAAGAGCTCTGGCAGATATTGAATGAATGGGTTGGGTCGGTGAAGGGTGAGACTTTCCCGCAACTGCTGCCCTTGTTGCGCCGCACCTTCTCGACTTTCACCGCACCCGAGCGCAGTCAAATCGGCGCCCTCGCGCGACGCGGCGCCGCCGCCAGATCAACGTCGATCACTGATGACTCTATCGACGAAGATCGCGCACGCAAAGTTTTACCCCTGGTCGCCCAGATTTTGGGTCTCGAATATGATTCAAAAGTTTAGCCACAAAAAGGCACATAAGGCACAAAAACAAATAGAGACAAACCAGCTTGTCTTTTTTCGTCTGTTATTTATTTTGTGCCTTATGTGCCTTTTTGTGGCTAATTTCAACCAAAGATGACTGCAAACGAAGAAGAACTGCGACGGTGGCGCTTGATATTGGGAGGTAACGATGCCGACGGCACCGGGTATGAGCTGTCGGGTGTCGATCAGCAGATGGACCGCGCGCTCGAGGCGTTGTACGACGCAGAGCGCAGTGGTGGTCTCGGTGGCTCTTCGCCGAAAATCGCGCGCTGGCTCGGTGACATCCGCACCTACTTTCCGAACTCAGTCGTACGCGTCATGCAACAGGATGCACTCGAACGACTCGGCCTCAAGCAAATGCTGCTCGAACCTGAAATGCTCGAAGCCGTCGAGCCGGATGTGCATTTAGTCGCAACACTGCTGTCACTCAGCCGCGTGATGCCGAACAAGACAAAAGACACGGCGCGCGCGGTCGTGCGAAAAGTTGTTGATGAACTCGAACGCAGATTAGCGAACCCGCTGCGACAGGCAGTAACGGGAAGTTTGAATCGTTCAGTTAGGAATCGTCGCCCACGTCACAACGAGATCGATTGGCACCGGACCATTCGCGCCAATCTCAAACATTACCAACCCGATTACCAAACCATAATTCCTGAAACGCGAATCGGTTTCGGGCGTCGCACGACAGCTTTGCGGAACATCATTTTGTGTGTGGACCAGAGCGGATCGATGGCCGGCTCGGTGGTCTATTCAAGTATTATGGCGGCAGTGCTGGCGTCGATTCGTTCCGTCA
>DATEWS010000037.1:0-2237 GCA_035257785.1 Pyrinomonadaceae bacterium | reverse complement strand
ATTTCGCGCGTAGTCGTGACGCAGCATTTTCAAAATTCCCTCAAAGAAAAGATTGAAGCGGTCTACATGTTTCCTCTACCGCAAAACGCCGCAGTCGACGACATGACGATGATTATCGGTGAACGAACCGTTCGCGGAAAGATCCTGCCTCGTGAAGAAGCGCGCGCAGCTTATGAAGCAGCAAAGTCGAGCGGAAGAGTGGCTGGTTTATTGGACCAGGAGCGCCCAAACATCTTCACGCAAGCAGTGGCAAACATCCTGCCCGGCGAGCAGGTGAAGATCACGATCAGCTACGTTGAAACGTTGAGTTACGTCAACGGCGCGTATGAGTTTGTTTTCCCGATGGTCGTTGGTCCACGTTACCTCCCGGGAACCGAGCGCGTCTTTGGAAGTCAGCGAGGCGTAGATAACGACCCGGCTGTGTCGCGGATCGCTCCCAAAAATATTCTTGCCGGCACGAGAAGCGGACACGACATCTCTCTCGCAGTCGCGCTCGATGCGGGTCTGATTATCGACAACCTCTCGTCGAAAACTCATCTCGTCGACATAGAACGTCCTGACATTCGCAGCGCACGTCTTCGTCTCAAAGAGAACGCAACGATTCCAAACAAAGACTTCATCCTACGTTACGACGTCGGTACGCAAGCAATCCAGGATGCGGTGTTGACACATCGCTCCGACAAAGGCGGGTTCTTCACCATGATTCTGCAACCCCCGGATCGCATCACCGTTGCAGACGTGACGCCGAAAGAACTGGTGTTTGTGCTCGACACGTCAGGCTCGATGCACGGATTTCCGATTGATAAGGCAAAAGAGACGATGAGGCTGGCGCTCGACAATCTCAATCCGACTGACACGTTCAACCTCATCACTTTTGCCGGCGACACGAGCATTCTGTTTCCCGAACCAGTGCCGGCCACTCGCGAGAACCTCCGAAAGGCCCAGGCTTTTCTCACTTCGTATAAGGGTGAGGGCGGTACTGAGATGATGAAGGCGATCGAAGCCGCACTCAAGCCGTCTGACGATCAGTCGCACGTTCGTGTCGTTTGTTTTATGACTGACGGTTACGTCGGTAACGAGATGGAGATCATCGCCGAGGTTCAGAAGCATCCGAACGCGCGCGTGTTTGCATTCGGCATCGGCAGTGCGGTGAATCGTTTTCTGCTCGACAAGATGGCTGAAGCTGGACGTGGCGAAGTGGAGTACGTCGGTTTAAATGACGATGGCTCCGCGGCGGCGCGCCGCTTTCACGAACGCGTGCGCAATCCATTGTTGACTGATATTTCGATCGACTGGAATGGACTGCCCGTCGCAGATGTTTACCCCCAGCGCATACCCGATTTATTCAGCGCCAAACCGTTAGTTGTGACCGGGCGCTACACTGGATCAGGCCGCGCAACTATTCGACTAAAAGGAAAGATGGCGGGAAATGATTTCGTGCGGGAGATTCCGGTTGAACTGCCGGAGACGATGGCGTTGCACGACGTGCTCGCATCGTTGTGGGCGCGCTCTCGAGTTGACGATCTGATGGGCCAGGACTACGAGGGCGCGCAACAAGATAAAATGCGCGGTGATTTGAAAGACACGATCACTCAGCTAGGGATCGAGTACAGATTGATGACTCAGTTTACTTCGTTCGTGGCAGTCGAAGAGATCGTAGTGACTGACGGTGGTCAGCCGCGCCGTATTGATGTGCCGATTGAATCTCCCGCAGGTATAAACATGCCAGGAGACGCTACGCTTCAAGACACAGGAAGCAATGGGTTCATCGCTCAATTCTGGGTGGGCCGCCGGAAAACAAGGAAGGTGAGGGCGAATGGTGGATACATTCTTTCTGGTCCCGTAGGAGGACAGCCTGTCAACGGAATTGTGTCCACCTCGACGGTGTCTGCAGGCCCGGGCGGAGCTGGGTCTGGTACTGTGAAATCGCGTAACGCTCAGGCAGGGGGTGATTTCGGGTTGCTTACCAACGTTCCAGCACCAACTCCGGAATTAAGCGAAGCCGATAAGGCAAAAAGGACCGAAGACCAGCGCCGGGAGGCACTGCGGCAGAAGCTACATCGCTCTGTACTCGCTGTCGTGGAACGATTACAGAAGAAAGAGGCGCTCACAACCGCTGACGAAGCAGGCTTCATTCACAACGGCAAAGCAGAAGTGCAAGTTTGGCTGAGTGAAAAATCTGACGCGAATCTCGCGAAGCTCAAGGAACTCGGTTTCGAAGTCATACTCGACACAAA
>DATEWS010000036.1:0-2120 GCA_035257785.1 Pyrinomonadaceae bacterium | reverse complement strand
AGGCAAAATGATCGCTGGATGTTCATATTAGCCTTTTGGTCGAGGAGATTGGTAAATCGCTATATTGTTTTCGAGTACTTATCGCGCCGGTGCCTTCTCCGGCGGCGCAAGGTACCAGGCACCATAAAACCAGTAAAAAGTAAGTTGCAACTATCGCATAAAAGGTGGTGGATGCCAACCATCCGCATCAACAAAGGAGTCCTCTTATATCCTCTGCGAATCTGCGAACTACCACATTTCGGGCACTTTTGAACAATCATTACTGCTTCGTTGGACCAGAATCTTCCGGCATCCGCTGCGCCACGCCATTATTCGGACGCAAATGCGTCTTCAACCTCGCGATCTCGCGCTCGATCTTCTCGGTTCCGGTAGTTCGCACTTGTTCTTTGACTACGTCCTGGTTGAGATAAAACAGCGCATCGCGGTAACGATCGATAGCGCGCCGGTAGTGTCCTTTAAAAGCTGACCGTTCGGCCAACTCAACCCAGTGCGCCACCTTCACTGAGGCGATGAATTCTTCCAATGCAACTCGCGACTCGTTGAGCTCTGTTGCGTCAGGATAGATTCTCAACACTGAGTCTAAGCAATCGATCGCTCGCGTGGCAGTTTCGATCTTGTCGAACGTGCGCGCGCGTTGTTGCGCCTCGTGAGTCAGAGCCTGTGAGTGTCCCCTGGCCCATGTCAGAAGATGATGCCTGTGTAGTGCGCGCACACGTTCCTGACCGGCACGAATCGTAATTCCCTTTTCACCGCCGAAACCTCCCGACCTGATCGCTTCGTCAGTGCTTGATAAGTAATCGTGGCACAGTTGGGCCACGTCGAGGTGCATCTCCGGAGTTGAGCCCGGAGCTTCAGCGGCAGTCGATTGTTTCTGGATGGCACGTAGTGCCGCGGAGTGAAGAGATGTTGAAAATCCTTTTCGCTGATTGCGACTGCGCTGGCGTGAGTGACTCGAAGGCTTTTGGCTGATCCCGTTCTCTAAAAGATAACGAGTCCACGCGCGTCGCATAACCACTTCGCGCGCCGATAACGCAACCAGCAATACTACGCTCGCAGCCAGTCCGGCGGGCAGCCACGGGGCCTCATCACCGCCGCTGACGAGAATCCACCACAGTCCGAAAAACAACCCGAGTGCAATCGCGATTGCAGACACCAAATAGCCCACGCTCGAAGGCATACGACCACGGGCCGGAGCGCGCGAATGTGATCGCGGGCTTCTGGGGAAAAACTGATCGGCTGAGTTGTCTCCCATTCAAAAAGTCTACTAACGATTGTGACACAGCGCCCGGGGGGATGACCTCACAAGGCTCTCAGGTTCATAATAGTCAGCTTTTTGGGATTGTGCTGTCAACATAAGACCTCGACAAGGATCAAACGATGAACGAGAAACAATTCAGCGGCAAGGTTGCGCTCGTGACCGGCGCCACCTCTGGAATCGGACAGGCGTGCGCGACCGCTTTTGCACAAGCGGGCGCGAAAGTGGTTTGTGTGGGCAGAAAGGCCGGGGCGCTCAAAGAGATTGAAGAGACGATTGGTGCTGAAGTGTTAACGATTGAAGCAGATCTCGCGGAGACTCAAGCAGCGGAGCGTGTGGTTGCACGTGCGCTCGAAGTGTTTGGCGGCATCGATGTTCTCGTGAATGCGGCTGGTCACATCAGTAACGGAACGATTGAAAACACCTCGCTAACCGCGTGGGACGACATGATGAACGTCAACGTTCGCGCGCCGTTTCAACTAATGCAGCAAGCTTTGCCGAGTTTGATTGAACGTCGCGGCAACATCGTGAACGTCTCCAGTGTCACCGGCCTGCGCGCGTTTCCGGGTGTGCTGGCTTATTGTGTCTCAAAAGCCGCGTTGGACCAGTTAACACGATGCGCTTCGCTCGAGCTTGCGGCAAAAGGTGTCAGAGTCAATGCTGTGAATCCTGGTGTCGTAGTCACACAGATTCACAAACGCGGCGGTATGAATGACGAGGCGTACGCTGCATTTCTCGAACACTCGAAAACCACGCATCCACTAGGTCGCACGGGACGGCCCGAAGAGATAGCGGAACTCGTCTTATTTCTCGCCTCCGACAAAGCCTCATGGATCACCGGCGCCACGTACTCAATCGACGGCGG
>DATEWS010000035.1:0-2079 GCA_035257785.1 Pyrinomonadaceae bacterium | reverse complement strand
GGTCCTGCCACAGACGCTGACACGGTGCGTTTTCTCGAGCAGGCGAGCTGGGGACCAACATCCGCCGAAGTCGCGCGCGTGAAAGCCATGGGTTTCATGGCTTATCTCGACGAACAGTTCAGCCTCGCACCGGCTAACGCAGCGAAAGTTTCGAACTATCCGGACCTGCCATTTCCTCTCGACGACGGCACTCAACAGTGTCCCAGCAGCAATCCTTTAGATCCAAATTACAACCAGCAGATTTGTCTTCGCGATAACTACACGATGTATCCGATCCATCGAACGTTCTTCAGCAACGCGCTCTATGGAAACGATCAGTTGCGCCAGCGTGTAGCGTTTGCACTGCACCAGATTCTGGTGGTGTCTGCGAGCAGCGAGGTCAACCGGCCGAGTTGGATGACACCATACCTGCAAGCTCTCGACCGGAATGCTTTTGGCAATTACAGAACTTTACTAAACGAGATCACACTCACACCTGCTATGGGTGAATATCTCGACATGCGTCTCAGCACGAGAACAAGTCCGAACGAAAACTTTGCACGCGAGGTCCTCCAACTTTTCTCGGTCGGCACGGATATGCTCAACCTCGACGGCACACCGGTGCGCGATGCGCAAGGCAATCCGATTCCCACTTACACCCAGGCGGATGTGAACGAGTTTACGCGCGTCTTTACCGGTTGGAATCTCGCAACCGCTATCGGCGCAGGCATTACAAACTTTCGCGATCCGATGCTCCCGCGTGGTGGTCAGAATCATGACGCCGGCGCCAAGACGCTGTTGAACGGTTTCAGCATTCCCGCGTGTACGAGCACCAACTCGACGCAAAACATCGCGTGTGCTCAGTCAGACATGACCGCAGTCATGACTCATCTGGCGAACCATCCCAACATTGGACCATTCCTGAGCAAGCAACTGATCCAGCATTTGGTAACAAGCAATCCCAGTCCGGCTTATGTCGAACGTGTAGCGAGAGTCTTCAACGACGATTGCAGCGGGTTGTATCCGCAGGGTTGTGCCAACGTTCGCGGCAATCTCAAGCTCGTCGTGAGGGCCATCCTACTGGATCCGGAAGCGCGTGGTGATGTGAAGACCGATCCAAACTACGGCAAGTTGCGCGAACCGGCGCAGTACATTAACGGATTCCTGCGTGCTTTCAACGTCAAGTCGTTCGACAAGCTTTCGACGAGCGACGGTGTTTTGGGTAACAGATCAACCACAGACTTTACCGGCACGCTGGACCAGACGATTTTTCAGCCGCCGACAGTCTTCAGTTACTACCAGCCGGCTTATGAAGTACCAGGCACGAAGATTCTCGGTCCGGCATTCGGCATCCTTTCCACAACGACGACGCTGCGCCGCGCGAATAACATCAACACACTGATATTCAACGGAGTGACGACTAACACGACGCCGACAGTGACGAATCCCGATCGCCCGCGCGGCACTTCAGTCGATCTGGCCAACTTGCAAGCACTGCTGCTGGCGGGCAATCCGATCGATGTGGTCAACGCACTCGATGCATTGTTACTACACGGCACCATGAACCCGCAGATGCGCACTTCGATCATCAATGCAATGAATGCTATCAACGACGCCGACGTCGCAACGCGTAACTTGAAACGCGCGCGAACGGCAGTTTACCTGGTAGCAACTTCTTCGCAGTACGACGTTCAGAGATAACAACTATGGCTGTCACACGCAGAGACTTTCTACGTTCAAGCGCATGCGCGCTAGGTAGTATGGCGCTGGCTTCCAGTATCGATACTTTCGGCGCCGTACACGCACTCACGCCGCTGGCAGCGACTGATTACAAAGCGCTGGTTTGTGTTTTTATGAACGGCGGAAACGACGGCAACAACATGCTGATCTCGCTCGATCAGTACAACGAATATTCGAATGTGCGCAGTGCCGCAGGTCTCGCGTTAGCTCAGGTGGATTTGCTGCCGATTTCACCGGTGAGTGGTGGGTCATACGCGCTTCATCCCAGCATGCAGGGAATGCAGAGCCTCTTCAACCAGGGGAAACTCGCAATCCTCTGTAACAATGGTCCGTTAGTTGAACCCCTTACGCGAACAACTT
>DATEWS010000034.1:0-2925 GCA_035257785.1 Pyrinomonadaceae bacterium | reverse complement strand
CGACTTTGAGAGTTGCCGGATCGATGACTGTCACGCCGCCTTCGTTCGTAACCCATATAAAATGCTGGTCGGGTTGGATCGTGATGCGCTTAGGACTGGTTCCCGCATCGACGTAATCGATCACCTTCCAACTTCGCGTGGTGATAACAGCGATCTGATTGATGGCGGGCAGAGTGACGAATAGTAATTCGCCGTCGCGGGTAAGAAGCCAATCTTCGCCGGGACTTTTCATCATCACGAGAGTGAGCAGTTTGCTGCCACCAAATCCCAACAGCGGATCGATAACTGAAATGTCCGGAGTCTTATTTAAAGCGAGGATGTAATAGGAATTGAGATCGACGTCGGGACGAGCGCGCATGCTGCCCGTTAAGTACGACTGGATCTTCTCGCGGCATTGCACAGGCTCGCTTTCCTTGTTGCCTTCGCGCATGCTGATCCACGCCGAGAGGCCCAGGCCTTTCACGGGCGTGCCGGTGGTCGTGTCTGTGACCGCAAACCTGATGTTAACGTCCTCGGCAGCCCTGATTGAACTGACGTTCTGGACCAATGGTTCGGCAGTGAATTCGATCGCAATTCCCTGCTCGACGATCTTCTGTGTTTGAGTTGTCTTTTTAGACGGCTCCTGACCGGCGACCACGGTCGCAAGTGAAATTAAAGCAGTTAATAAAATGACTATGCGGTGGGTGGCTGGTGACATTTTTGCACTCCTCATCGAGAATTGATCTCGAATGTGCAAGCTTTGTGCCCACTTATTTTGTTGAGATTAGGTAGGTTTAAAACTGAAAGCTGGGGAAATTTACGGCTGGCTAAGAAAAAGTTCTCACGCAAAAACTTCGAATCCCACCCACGGTAGTGGGTGGATTGTTCAGACCCGTAGAAAGAATTTGAAGTATCCACCCACTACCGTGGGTGGGATTTACGATTTAGTTCAGGAGTTGTTTGTAGAAAGGATCTGAAACGCTCCACCCCACTGCCGTGGGTGGGATTCGGGTTTTTCAAAAGACGCAAAGAAGACGCAAAGCCTTTGCTTCTTTGTGGCTTTGCGTCTTCTCTTTGCGCCTTCGCGTGCAAGACTATTTATGGTCTAACTCGGAAGATACCCCAGAGACCTCCGTCGAACATGAAGGACTCCTGAGTCCGGTAGAGATAGTCGCCTGGTACGCGACGTCCGCCACCAGCTCCATTCACGGGGATCACTTCGTAATGCGCTGAAGGTCCGATTCCATAGAGCGTTCCCTTGAACTCTGAAAATGGATTGTTGCCAATCGACTTCGAGTTGTTGGTGAAAGGTTCATCCTGCCAAAAGTGTCCGTGCAGGTTGAACACGTTGTTGCGCATATGCCCGTTGGCATTCAGGATTCGGAATCTCACTGCCTGACCAGCCTGCGCTGTGAAGATCGGCGTTTGCGGGTCACCACCAACTGCTGCGTTGGTCAGCACGTTGGTGAAGTCGAAGTTCCTCGTAAGCTCGAATGGTGTTTCCGGCGCATAGTTCATGCGTTTCCAGAGCGGCTCAGTGCGATAGTTGATCGCTTTCTGCGCTGAGTCTTCCGGATCTTCCGCCCCAGTAGGACCACCGAGGTTGGGCACCGGGCTGCCGTCCGCGAACCTCATGTTGATATCCGTCTGGAATTGGACCACGAATTCACGGAACGACGTGCCATCAGATTTCGTGACTGTGGCTTGCGCACGTGAAGTCGAGTCTTCGATCCAACTGGAGCCCTGTGGTTCGATGATTAGCGAACCGATTGCACCTTTATTACTGTGCTTGACCGGATCGGATGAGATCAGGTTGGTAGCGCCAAATTCTATTGGCGTTGCTACACGTTGGCCGCCATTGACAACCACGTCGCCGGCGTACCACCTGTACCTGACTACACCGCCTGGTCCAGCCGTCTGGTTAGGATTGAACCCGACGTTCTTACCGTCGCTATTCGCAACGTTGTAAGCGAGCAGTTGCGGGTGCAAACCAATCTGATTCGATGGTCTCACCTGATTCGCATTGAAATGGTAGAGCAGGTTTGCCATCGTGTTGAAGCCGTCCAGATCGGGCAATGTATTCGGCAGCCTGTTGTACAGGTTGAAGTTGATACATTCCCCAGCTCGGGCACGAACGACGAGCGGTTCGATCGGAACACCTGCTTTGACGTTGCCGTACGCATCGATGTCTTCACTGCGGAAGTACATGATCGCCGTCGGGTCATTGAGTGCTCCGCCATTTCCAGCGCGACTGTTGTAGATCAGCTTGCCCGCGGGAAGTGCGAAGGCATTAACCGCCGTCACGTTGATGGTCCGCTTTGGAGCGGTCCCCGGACAGATGCCCGCGGCGACAATCTTACCGGTGGCGAAGTCCGTAGGATTCGACGTGTATATGCTCGAGAGTTGAGTTGAGATCAGGGTACTGTCAGTTGTCACTGCGGCCATACCTAGATCCGGCGACAGGGCAGTGCTCTCAGTGCCGAGCATCGTTGGTGACATCAGCGTTGAATCTGTTGTCAACTTCGAGTCGGTAGTCACGGAAGAGTCTGTCGAGTCGAGATAGTCAGTTGCGCCAGTCAGGAACGTCGAATCGATCGGGAATGCCGAATCGTTCGTTGTCAACGCCGCCGCGCCTTCTATGTTATTCGGCAGTGTGAGCAGGTCAGTCTTCAGACCCATGCGGCCGTTATAGACACGCATGAGACCCCAAACTCCATTCCACTGTCCGTCAACTGAAGCGCTGTTCTGGTAGAGGTAATCGATGAATGGACGATTGCCCATGATCGATTCCTTCCCAGTCAGGAATTCAAAGTGTTCCGAGATTCCGGCAATCTGAGAATTGCGATAGCCGGAGTTGTTGACTGCCAATGGATCCTGCGGCGTGCCGGGTTGATGCAGCCACTTATGACCACTGATCGTCAGGTTGTGTGTTTCTTCGTGCGCGCC
>DATEWS010000033.1:0-4830 GCA_035257785.1 Pyrinomonadaceae bacterium | reverse complement strand
GTCTTATCGTTGCCAGACCGTTGAGGACTAACTCTTCCGCCAACTCCGGTTCACTCAGCACTTTCTTTAACAGTTGCTTCATCTCGTCACCGTCGTGGGCGATTAGAAAATCGCTGCCGGGCGTGAAGAGATGCTCCGTGTCATGCCACGGTGAGCAGATAAGCGGAATGCCGCAGGCCATCGCTTCAAACGGGCGAATTGTCGGAATGCCGGGAAGGTCTCGGACGTATGGCCGGCGTGGAATGTGCAACGTCACGCGCGATCTCGCAAACACTTCAGGCACTTTGTAATTCGGCAGCCAACCGCAATAACGAATGCCTGCACGCTTGAGTGTCTCGACTGCTTCATTCGGATAGCGAACGCCGTAAACTTCCGCGTTCAACTTGAGATCTCGCACCGGTTGCACTAGAAATTCCTGAAGCTCCGCTGTGCGTTCCTCGTCGCCCCAGTTTCCTACCCAGACTACGTCGAGCGAGCGCGTAATCTTCGGCAACGGACGAAACACGCGCACGTCAGCGGCTTCGTGCCAGGTCCAAGCGCGTGTGGTCCAACCATTGCTCAGGTACCTGTCAGTCAAAACTTGTCCATACGCGAGCACGCCATCGTAATCACGCAAGTCAAACGGCAGACTGTCAAAAGCTGCAACGCGATGGTGTGTGTCGTGAAACAAGAGAAGAAAGTCGCCGTGGCGACGACGATACTCACCGATGCGTCCGATTAATGCCGGTTCATTCCATTCGTGAACGATCACGAGTTCTGCACACTCCAGAACTTCTTCGAGCTTCAGTTGGTCCAGCTCATAGCGATGACCCGAGAGCTGCGGGTACGCTCTGTAGAATTCAAACAGCGGCTGTGGTCCATTTTCAGCGAGCAGGTTTTGCAGACTCCACGAATCGTACGGTTCGTAAATCCCAACGTCATGACCGGCTGCAACGAGCTCCGACGCAACTCCGCGCAGGAAATGAGCGTTGCCGTGATTCCAATCCGAGATCAGCGACTGGTAAAAGAGCACTATGCGCATTGCGCAAAATTCTCCTGTTCCTGATTGGCTTTCGCGTCGAGCAATTCGACGTACGCGGCGAAGTAGTTTTGGGCCATGCGATCGCTAGTGAACTCGAGCGCTCGTTTGTGTGCGCGTCGCGACATCACTTCGCGGTGGGGTGGGTTTTCGATTAGTTCACAGAGCCCGTCTTTCAGCGCGCGGCTATCGTTTGGATCGACGAACACGGCCGCATCGCCCCACACTTCTCGCAGCGATTCGATGTCGCCCAGGACGAGGGCACAACCAGACAACGCGGCTTCCAACGGCGTGTAACCGAATGGCTCGTAAAGTGCGGGCAGTGCATACACGGACGCTGCCGCGAACCAGCGTTTCAAGTCGGATTGAGGAAGCGAGCCCAGCCAATGACAATGCGTTGAGTGAGCACGGCCCCGAAGATCACCGGCGACCAGAACCGGCCACGGTAACTCGGGTGCAACCTCTACCAGTCGATCGATGTTCTTTGCCTCATCCCACAAACGACCAGCAGAGAAGATGAAGTGCCGCTTCGAGCGGTGTTTGAAGTCGTCAGGATTGCGACCGTTTGGAATGACACGCCGTTTGTTCAGTGGTCCATAGTGAGTGTCGAGGGCTCGCATCATCGCGTCGCTCGGTGCGACGACGAGATCCGCGGCGTTGAGACCATTCTTCACTTCGTTTTTGTAATGCTGCCACTCAGTTGACGGTGAGTTGCCTTTGACTGCTTGAAACCACGAGTAAACGCATGAATGACCGGCAACGAGTGTGGGACTACTCCACGCCAGACTCGCGTGCGCGTAGCCGTTGAGATGTATGAGATCCGGTTGCAGGCGATTTTCGAGATGGAGCAACCACCTGCCGGCGTGCTTCACGTCGGACCAGCAGTCAGGCATCCACTCGAGTTTGTAATTGCTTTTGAAGAGGTTCAGATTGCTGATGCTGCGCGCATCGGCGCTTTGTGCGGCGCTCAGCGGTGGTCCCATGACGGCAAGCAGGACTTCAATACCGTAGGGTTGAAGCGCACGCGTCAACTCGAGCGCATACGTCCAAACGCCACCGACTGTATCGGCCGTCATCAAAATGCGAGTTGGTGTTCCAGTACTCATAGAAGAATTTCACACAAAGCCACCAAAGGCAGACACAAAGACACAACGTTAGACTCGAATTTCTTCGTGGCTTTGTGTCTCCCTTTGTGCCTTTGTGTGAACCACTCCGTAAACGCTATCAATCACCTCGGCCAGTTCCACATAATGCTCAGCCTCGGGATCGAATCCTTTATCGATCTTCTTGATCCACTCGATCGTCGCTAAGCCACCCCATTCATTCTGTTGATCGCTCAGCAACTCGGTCTGCGTGCCGTAAAATCTCTCCGCGACGAAGTCATAAAACGACCCGTTAATGTTTCGAAACCTCGCGCCACCCTCAGTCCCATAGAACGCGATCTGAATATCGGCCTCACGACCGGCATGAAGATTCCAGCAACAACTGAGATTGATCACGGTGCCATCCACAGTCTCGATCGTCGCCACGCCATAGTCCTCAACCACGCGGCCAGTAACTGACTCACCCTTTGCAAACAGCGAGCTCTGCACTTGAGCGACTCGCGGAAATCCGAGTGGCCGCAGTGCGAGATCAAGTAGATGCGATCCGAGGTCCAACACACAGCCGCCACCCGACAGTGAGTAGTTGTAAAACCACGCCTTGTCAGGTCCATAACCATTGTGAAACTTCGCATCGATCGCGAAGATCTTTCCCAACTCACCACTCGAGACAAGTCGACTCACGCTTCGCATTGCCGGAATGGCACCGTACGTGAGATCAACGCCGAGCAGGCAATCAGCCTTGCGCGCCGCCTCAACCACCCTGCGCGTCTCAAACGCATTGCGCGCGAGCGGTTTCTGACAAAACACAGCGATCCCTTGCCCGAGCGCCGCGATTGACTGCTCCGCATGCGATCGGTTCGGCGTGGCAATCACAACTCCGTCGAGATCGTGTTTGAGCAACTCGTCAAAACAAGTGAAGAGAACTGAATCAGGCGCAAGCTTCTGCGCCTCCACGCCAGCATCAGTCACTACGTCGTGTACGGCCGCAACTTGAGCAACGTCTGCTTCAACGATGGACTGAAGACGATTCCTCCCGATCCAGCCGAGCCCGACAAAACCAAGCCGCGGCTTGTGCGGCGCAGGCGTAGTGCTGACGTGTTTGACGGGTATGCTCATAAGTAGATCAGCGCCTTCACAAATCCTTCGGGCGAATTCTCGAGTGTCTCGAATGCGCGCGAGAGTTCTTTGAGCGGAAATGAGTGTGTATAGAGTGGCCGCGGATCCATGACACCGGATTTAACCGCCGTAATTGCTTCGCGCATCCCTGCGACGTAGACACGCGGATCGCGTTCATGTGCGTTGACGATGTCGATCCCACGCCAGTTCCAGAGCTGCATCTTTACTTGTCGTGGTCCGTCCTGGTGATAACCGGCAATGACGAGTCGTCCGCGTTCCGCAGTGAGTTCACTGGCCAAATCCAGCGATTGCTGGGTGCCCGCAGCTTCGATCACACACTCGCAACCACGCCCGTTTGTTAATTGCTTGACCTTTTGCAATGCACGCTGGTCGTCGTCGATCTCCATCAGTGCGGATGCGCCGAACTGTTCGGCAAGTTTTAGTGACGAACGACGGTGTGAGAGTGCTATGACACGAGCGCCTGCGTTGGTTGCGAGTTGCGTTAGCAGGGTTCCCAGAAACCCAACACCCACGATGGCGACGGTTTCACCGGAACGTATGAGCGCGCGTTTGAAAATGTTGATGGCGCAACCGAGCGGCTCTGCCGGGAATGCGACATCGTCCAGTGACGCAGGCAGTTGGACCACTTCGGAGGGCGAGGCGAAGTCGTACTCTGCAAACGCATGCGACGACAGCATTGCCACACGATCACCGGGCGCGAAGTCTCTTACACCTTCACCAACCTTATCGACTCTTCCCCACGCTTCGTGTCCCGGCGCGCCCGGCTGGAACGGATATTCGAACCACGGCTTGCCTTCCCAAATCGGAAGATTCGACGCGCAAACACCACAACCTTCAATCTGTACGCGCAACTCGCCCTCGCCCGGCTCGCGAAATTCAAGCATGCGCAAATCGATTTGACCCGGCGCTGAAATAACCGCCGCATGGCCCAATGTCGCCGGCGCAAGCATCGAGCTCATGACTGTTCTCAATGACTCCACTTCAATTTCGCTCCACTTAGAATTTCGCGGCTCTGATCGAGCGGACATTTGTCAGGTTCGTTACGCTGACTGGACGCGCAGTGAATTGTTGATCTCCGGTCTTGAGCCACTCATACAGACGACGCACGCCTTGGTGAACTCCGACGCGTGGCTGCCATCCAGTCAGCCCGCTGAACTTACTCGTATCCGCGACGTAATAGCGTTGATCGGCCGCTCGCCAGTCTTCGAAACGGACCGAAAGCTCACCGCCGTGGAGTTCCGCCAACAGATCAAGTAATTCCAGCAGGCTGATGCTGTTTGTGGAACCGCCTCCGATGTTGAAGGCGTTCCCCGCAAGTTTGTTCATGTGTTGTTGCGCAAGCAGAAACGCGTCGACCAGATCTTCGACGAATAGAATGTCACGCACTTGCATGCCGTCGCCGTAGATCGTGATCGGCTTGCCCGCGAGAGAGCGAATCACGAAATGGGCCACCCAACCTTGATCTTCATTTCCATACTGGTGCGGGCCGTAGATGCAGCTCATGCGAAACACGAGCGCGGGAATCCGATAGGTGCGCGCGTAATCAACAACGTACTGGTCCGCCGCGCCTTC
>DATEWS010000032.1:0-9077 GCA_035257785.1 Pyrinomonadaceae bacterium | reverse complement strand
GCAGTGGTGGAGGTGATCGAGCACCTGGACCAGCCGCGATTAGCTGCGTTTGAGCGTGTGTTGTTTGAGTTTGCGAAGCCGAATGCGGTGGTGCTGACCACTCCGAATGTTGAGTACAACGTGCGATTTGAGAGTTTACCGGCGGGCGCGTTTCGTCATAAGGACCATCGGTTCGAGTGGACCCGCGCGCAGTTCAGCGAATGGGCGCGAAAAATCGCGGAAGCTTACGGTTATGCGGTGCGCTTCTTACCCGTTGGACCAGAGGACGAGGAGGTCGGCGCACCGACGCAGATGGCGATATTCGAAAGGAATTAAGAATATTTCACGCAACGGCGCAACGACGCAGCGAAGGACCTTTTAGAAACGTTGCGCCGCTGCGCCGTTGCGTGAAACTGTTTTAGTTAGAAATGATCAACATCACTATCCCCGAACTGTCGCTCGTTGTCTTGATTGGCCCCTCCGGGTGCGGGAAGTCGACGTTTGCCCGCAAGCATTTCAAACCAACTGAAGTCCTTTCATCAGACTTCTGCCGCGCGCTCGTTTCGGACGACGAAAACAATCAGGCTGCGACGAAAGACGCCTTCGAGGTCCTGCACTTCATCGCCGCCAAACGTCTCGCCGCCGGGAAACTAACGGTGGTTGACGCCACCAACGTCCAGCCCGAAGCACGCAAGCCACTCGTTCAACTCGCGCGCGACTATCACGTGCTGCCAGTCGCGCTCGTGCTCAACCTGCGCGATCGTATCTGCGAAGATCGCAATCGGGACCGTACGGATCGCAACTTTGGGCCACATGTCATACGCCAGCAGAGCCAACAACTGCGGCGCTCGATCCGCAATCTCAAACGCGAAGGCTTTCGCCACATTCACGAATTCTCAACTCCGGAGGAAGTCGATGCCGTCGTCATCGAACGTCAACCACTCTGGAACAACCGCAAATTCGATCATGGTCCATTCGACATCATTGGCGACATTCACGGGTGTTTCGACGAACTGCACGCGCTGCTGACGAAACTCGGATATGTCGATGGTCGCCATCCCGAAGCACGCAAAGCAGTGTTCCTTGGCGATCTCGTTGATCGTGGTCCAAAGATTCCGGAAGTGCTGAAACTGGTCATGAACATGACGGCGTCAGGTAATGCACTCGCGGTCCCCGGAAATCACGATACGAAGTTGATGCGAAAGCTGCGCGGTCGCGACGTTCAGATCACCCACGGTCTCGCTGAGTCGTTGAAACAGTTGGACGAGGAGCCACCGGAATTCAAAGAACAGGTCGCCGACTTCATCGATAGTCTCGTCAGCCATTACGTGTTCGACGACGGTCGTCTCGTCGTTGCTCACGCCGGTTTGAAAGAAGAGCTGCAAGGTCGTGGCTCAGGCAAGGTTCGCGACTTCGCACTCTACGGCGAGACAACGGGCGAGACTGATGAGTTTGGACTTCCGGTCAGATACAACTGGGCCGCCGAGTATCGCGGGCGCGCGATGGTCGTCTATGGTCACACGTCCGTTCCCGAACCCGAGTGGTTGAATAACACGATCTGCATCGACACTGGTTGCGTGTACGGCGGCAAGTTGACGGCACTGCGTTATCCCGAGAAGGAGTTAGTCTCCGTGGCCGCGCTACAGACTTACTATGAACCCGCGAAGCCGTTTCTTCCCGCCGAGGACCAGGCACCATCGCTCACTGCTCAACAGCAGTACGACGACGTGCTCGACCTCGACGACATCTACGGCAAGCGCATCGTCGCAACGCGTCTGCATCGCACGGTCACGATTCGCGAAGAGAACAGCATTGCCGCCCTCGAAGTGATGAGCCGCTTTGCTGCGGATCCGAAGTGGCTCATTTACTTGCCGCCAACAATGTCTCCCTCGGAAACGACCCGCGAACAGGGTCTGCTCGAACATCCCGCTGAAGCGTTTACTTACTATCGCCAACAGGGGATCGCGCGAGTGGTTTGCGAAGAGAAGCACATGGGTTCGCGTGCCGTCGTCGTCGTTTGCCGCGATCAGGATGCGGCGCGCCGGCGTTTTGGTGTTGACGCTGACGTTGCCGGCATTTGTTACACGCGCACGGGCCGGCGATTTTTCGACGACCTCGCGATGGAGCGGGAGTTCATTGCCACGATGCAAACGGCGATCGCAGAAGCGGGCTTCTGGGAAGAGTTTGAGACTGACTGGTTTTGTTTCGATTGCGAGTTGATGCCGTGGTCGGCAAAGGCACAGGAACTGTTGCGGCAGCAGTATGCGGCAGTCGGCGCGGCCGCGCGTGCTTCGCTGGCCGACGTCGTGACTGCTCTCGAGCATGCAAGAGCGAACGTTGCCGATGTTGATGCGTTACTCGCGCGTCATCGCGAGCGTGCGAGCGCAGTTGAAAAATATGTGGACGCGTATCGCCGTTACTGTTGGCCAGTGCGTTCACTTGACGATCTCAAACTAGCGCCGTTTCACTTGCTCGCCAGCGAAGGAAGAGTGCACACGGATCGAGATCACTCGTGGCACATGCAAACGTTGGCCCGGCTTTGCGGTCCCGGGTTGCTGCTGGCGACGTCGTGTTTGATTGTTGACGTGACCGATCAGGCGAGCCTGGATGCCGGCGTTAAATGGTGGGAAGAATTGACCGGCCGCGGCGGCGAAGGCATGGTCGTCAAACCGCTCGACTTCATAGCGCGCGGCTCGCGTGGACTGGTCCAACCCGCAGTGAAGTGCCGCGGAAGAGAATACCTGCGCATCATCTATGGTCCGGAATACGCGCTGCCTGCAAATCTCGATCGCCTGCGAGCACGCGGCTTATCCACTAAGCGCTCGCTCGCGCTGCGCGAGTTCGCACTCGGCATCGAAGCACTCGAACGCTTCGTGCGTCGCGAACCCTTGCGCCGCGTTCACGAATGCGTGTTCGGTGTTTTGGCTCTGGAGAGCGAACCCGTCGATCCGCGTTTGTAGCCACAAAAGGCACAAAAAGGCACAAAATGAAGTCTTTTTGTTATGTGCCTTTCGTGCCTTTTTGTGGCTGATTTCAGAGGTGCAATTCCGCGCGTGTTTGAATTAACTGGAGTATGTGCGAGCGCGAGATCAGTCCCGCAAGTGCGCCGCCGGAAACTACCGGCAGCTGATTCAGATCCTGACTCGCCATCACTTCAAGCGCCTCCGTCACCGGCGTGTTTGGTCCAACTGTTCGCGTACGATCCAACGGACGCATCACGTCCGCAACGGTCGTGTATGGCCAGCGAGCTCGCGGCACTTCGTTGATCTCGTGCGGTGTGACGATTCCCTCCGGACGATCGTTAATCGTGACTACAAAAAACCTTCGACCGCTGCGCATCAAATGTTCTTCAGCAAACGTCTGCAAGTTCAAATACCCATCGATCGCAGTGTATTCACTCGTCATCACATCCGCGACGCGAAGACCGCGCAGTCCTTCGGTGATCATCATCTGCGCGTAACTCTCACGCGACGCACTCAGCAGAAACCAACCAATAAACGCGATCCATAACCCGTTGATACCAGCGCCACTGAAAAACTGCATCACGCCGTAAAGGATCATCAGGAACGCGATGACCTGACCGACGCGAGCAGCGATAGTTGTCGCGCGCCGCGCGTTGCCGGTAATCCACCACAATAGTCCGCGCAACACGCGCCCACCGTCGAGTGGAAAGCCCGGAATCATGTTGAAGATCGCAAGACCGATGTTGATGACGCCGAGCCACATCAGGATCGCAGGTATAGGTTGTTGCGGAAAATGTGGTGGAGTCCAGCCCAGCGCGAGTGTGATTCCGAGACAAAGAAGTCCGATGACGAAGCTCGTAATTGGACCAACAATTCCCATCCAGAACTCCGTCTTCGCATCGGCTGCTTCTTTCTCGATTTGTGCGACACCGCCGAGCGCGAAGAGCGTGATCGCTCGCACGGGCAAGCCCCGCGCCTTCGCGACGAGGGCGTGCGAAAGTTCATGCACAACGATCGAAACAAAGAACAGCACGGCGGTCACGAGCGCGAGGCCCCAGCGCAACGAGTCGCTCCAATTCGGATTATTCAGACGAAACTGATCCGCGATTGAGAAAGTGATCAGCAGCGCGATGATGAACCAACTGTAATGTAAACCGATCTCAACACCGAAAATGCGACCCAGCTTGATTTGAGCCTTCATCCCGCTCCTTTCTAACCAACACGAACGGCCAGCATCGATATCGATCCGCCGTCAACACCTTCAACTGGAAACGTGATCTCGTCGTCCTGATGTTTCGTGCCGAGCACGTAAAGCAACGGTAGGTAATGATCCGGAGTCGGAATCGCGAGCAGAGCGGCGCGTCCGAGAGTCTCGTAGTCAATGAGCGGATCAAACTCGCTGTTTAGCATCAAGCGGCGTGCGACAGTTTCAAATTCTACAGCCCAGTCGTACGGCTCCGGTGTGTGCCTACCCCAGGCGTAAGTGTGCAGGTTGTGGACCAGATTACCGCTGCCAACGATCAGGATCTCTTCTTCACGCAACGGGGCCAGACGTTTTCCGACTTCAAAATGAAAACTCGCCGGTTGCGTCTCGTCAATGCTGAGTTGGACCACCGGCACGTCCGCTTCCGGATAAACATGCATCAGCACTGACCATGTTCCGTGATCGAGTCCCCACGAGTTGTCCAACTCGACAGGTAACAACTGCTGCACACGACGCGCGAGCTCGACGTCGCCGGCCGCGGGATATTTCACCTCGTAGAGCTCGCGCGGAAAACCACCGAAGTCGTGAATCGTTCGCGGCGCATTCATTGCCGTCACGAGTGTGGCAGGGAGATACCAATGCGCGGAGATGCAGAGTATGGCGCGCGGACGCGGCAGAGTTCGGCCGATATTGGACCACGCTGCGGTCCATTGATTCTGTTGCAGCGCGTTCATCGGGTTGCCGTGCCCGAAGAAGATCGCCGGTATCCGTGTCGCCATAACTACTCTCTTAGTGACGCCAGGCGTCAGTCTTTAAAGCCCAAATGCTGTCAGGATATTTCTCTTCGAATTGCCCCGGCAGCTCACCCAGGATCGTATGGTCGTTGGTCGCTTTGTAGTGGCTCACGCCTTTCCAGTAAAGAGCCTCGGGCGCCGCCTTGGTGTTCGGATAATGGTCCACTACTGCTGCGTACTTCTCTTCAGCAGTAGCAAAATCTTTACTCATAAAAGTGACGCGGGCGAGAGCCATTTCCAACTGTGCGCGAAACTCATCCTTCGGCAAGTAACCCTCGATTCGATATCTTTCGACACCTTTCGAATCGAGTATGACTACGGCCGGTGTCCACGCGACGTCAAAACGATGAAAATACGCGGGATGTTCCTTGATGTGTGCTTCGAGAGGGACGAAGTTGTTGTTGATAAATGAGGCAGTCTCGCCATCGCTGTACGACTCGGCTTCCAGCCGAACGCATCCACCTCAAGCAGGCGCGGCACTGAAGTCGATTAGCAAAGGTTGCTTGTTGGTTTTTGCCTGTGCAAGCGCAGCATCGGCATCTGTCAGCCAGTTTACTTTCATGGTGTTATCCTCCGTTTTCATCATTATCCACAGATTACACAGATTCTTTAAATCAATCTGTGTAATCTGTGGATAAAAGCATGAGGCTAGAGGGAGACGGTTTGTTCGGCCCAGAACTGGAACTCGCGGTGTTTGTGAAGTTCGGCTTTGGCTTGCTCGCCGCTCGCAACGGCGACAACTTGATCGAAGACGCGTTGGCCCACTTGATCGATCGTTTCCGTGCCGTCTATTACGCCACCGGCAGACAGATCAAGATCGTTCCGCATGCGTTCGAACACAGCGTTGTTTGAGGCAAGTTTGATAACCGGCGCGATCGCGTTGCCGATGGTGGTGCCGCGTCCGGTAGTGAAGACGACAACGGTCGCTCCCGCGCCGACCAGACCCGGCGTTGATTCCTGATCGTAACCCGGACCTTGCATCAGGTTCAGGCCACGATTCGTGGGTGTTTCCGCATATTCGGTTACACCTTCGACGCGTGTGGTGCCCGCCTTCGCGATCGCACCCAACGATTTGATCGTGATGTTGAGAAGACCACCGGCGATGTTGCCGGGACTCGGATTGTTGTTGAGCACCGCGCCAAATTTTGAAGCGTACTCTTTGTACCAGTCGACCATGCGATATATCGCCCGCCCGGTTTCAACATCTTTCGCGCGATTCGCGAGCAGGTGTTCGGCGCCGCAAAACTCGGGTACTTCAGTTATCAAAACGGTTCCGCCTGAACGCACGAGCAAATCAGCAGCGCGACCGAGCGACGGGTTCGCGGAAATTCCTGAGAAGCCATCTGAGCCGCCGCACTTCACACCCAGCACGAGCTCACTCACCGGACACGCTTCACGTTGCGCTTCGTTAACGAAGGGCAACATCTGTTCGACTTCGTTCAACCCGCGTTGAATCGCGGCTTGCGTGCCGCCGACTTCCTGAATGCCAATCTTCGCAACGGGCTTGGTGAACGGCTTGTCACGTTTGAGCAAATACTTTTCAACCTGTGCGAGGTTGGTTTTTTCGCAACCGAGATCGATCAGGATCACACCGCCGACGTTCGGATGATCGGCATAGTTCGAAAGCGTTCGCAACATCACGTCGATCGTCGATCCGTCCTGGCAACCGCAACCTTTGTTGTGTGGAATGGCTACGACGCCATCGACGTTCGGATACTTCAGTCGATCGTGAAGCGTAAACTCCGCAATCATCGAGATCTGTAACGCTTCATGACTCGCACACATGCTCGTCGGCACGATGAGAACGTAATTGCGTGTTCCGACGCGACCATCCGGTCTGCGAAAACCCATGAACGTAGCGCGTTCGTCGACAGGGAAGTAGTCCGGCGCGGGTGTGTGCAGGTTGTCGGGCAGATCGCGAACAACAGGCACGTCGTCAGACATGTTTTCGTGCGTGATCTGTTCGCCTTGTTCAATACCGAGTGAAGTTCCGATTGGCTGTCCAAACTGCAACACGAATTCACCGGCGCGAATTTTAGTAGTTGCAAAGCGATGCCCCGGCGGTATCACACCGCGAATCTCGATGGATCTGCCATTTGGCAACAACAACTCCAGGCCCGCGGTCGTTTCTTTCTTCACAACGGCGACGTTGTCCTTCGGATCGACAACGATCGCATATTCATTCAACAACGCAGCCTGTGGGATTTGAACGGTCGACATATTCAGTGTTCCAGAACGTTTGACAGTATAAGTGAACGGACGTCTGTGTGAACTCGCAACCAGAGTCCGGGGTTCTGGTCAAATTGTTTCGCGCGCGTCTCAGCACTGGACGCGATCTCAGTCGTCAACAACTGCCGGTAACTCTCGCGCTTCGCCGGTGCAGTGTCGGCGTCGACAATCGATTGTACGATGCGGCGCGCGCCGAGAATCGCGGCTGGTCCAAGCGTGAGAATGTGTTTTGCCGCACGACATTCAGCTTCATCAGCTTCACTGACAACTGTGCCACCTGCCTTGAACTTCCTGATGTGGTGTTCGAGGATCGATTCAGAGATCGGAATCAATCCGGCGACGTCGTTGTAAGTGGCGCCGGATGCAGGCTTGATGTAGGCGAGATGTGACGCGCCGCCCGCTTCTGGACCAAGACCGAGGAAAAACAGATCGATGCCGCCGAGAGATTCGAGCTTCTCGATATATCCGGCCAACTCAGTCTCCAGATCTGCGGCGTCGGTACGCATGCAGGTGAAGCTCTTCACCTTGCGAAAGAAGTCTGCGCCGAGCAGTCGTTCGAAATCACGCACGAAACTCAGGCCGTTGTCGAGTCGCAGCGGCGCGAGCGCGTCCTGAGTGAACACGTGAAGACGATTCAGTAGCGCATCGTGCTCACTTGTCTTTGCCATCGCGCCGAGCAGACGGTGCAGCGCCTGAGCGCCCCGACCACCGAGCAGGATCATCACGATCGAGCCGTTTTTTGACGCCGCGGCGCTTTCGATCTCATCCAGCATTGCCCGGCCCACGGCTTCTTCCGACGGGAGCACTTCGTACGTCAGTTCGTTAACCGGAAGCCGGGCGAGAAAGTCACTTTCGGACGTCTGGCGCGAAAGCCAAATGTTCCCATTTACTTCTCGACGCTGAGTATTCTGTTTGACTGGGGCTGACATGAACTTCTGCCGACTGGTATTACCAATTCGCAATGAGCCACGACTCTAACACGCCAGCCGCGACTTCACAAGCTCGCATTTTCTGAAAGTGGTCTAACCTTTAGCTCGAAACGAAACCAGTCATAATCGGCATAGCCATGTCCGGATCCCAACGAAAACAACCCTACTTTTGCACCGATCCACATGCCCGGTTGTGCGCTGAATCTTTCACCTAACGGATCGAATCGCTTTCCATTGATGCTGTAGCCGAACCGGCACTCAGCCTTCTCATTAACTTCGACGCGGAGGTGCATTTTCGCCCCGATGGATACTCACGCCCAACATTCGGCTTGCGATAACTCAGAACCGGCTCGCCTTTGCCATCACCGTCAGCATCGACACCGATCACCGGCCAATCATCACGCCACGCGACTGGTTGCAAGTGAACGATGCGACCAAACGCGGCCCGATCCTGGAAGTGGATAAACCACGACTCGCCCGACTTCAGCTCAACCCACGCACCCTGATGCGGTCCATTGATCGCAGTCTTGCCCTGGTCCATTACAATCTTGTCCTCGTATGGACCATAGAGATTGCGCGAGCGCAAAACTGTTTGCCATCCTGACGTGACGCCGCCGGCCGGCGCGAAGATGTAGTAATAGCCGTTGTGTTTGTAGAGCTTTGGACCTTCGATCGTCGGATGATGTATGCGACCATCGAAGACCATCATGCCTTCGTCAAGAAGTTTCGTTCCATCTGCACTCATGCGATTGATCGTGAGGATGCTGTTAATCCCCGAACGGCTCCTGGCCCATGCATGAACTAAATAGGCGTTTCCATCGTCGTCCCAAAACGGGCAGGGATCGATCCATCCTCGCGCGGGCTTGATTAGCAGAGGCTCCGTCCATGGACCAGCCGGATTGCGCGCTTTGACCATGTAGATTCCGAAGTCCGGATCGCGGATCACATCCGGATCGGAGTAGTCGGCATAAATAATAGG
>DATEWS010000031.1:0-5276 GCA_035257785.1 Pyrinomonadaceae bacterium | reverse complement strand
AGCGCACTCTGGCCGTCGAAGTCTGCGAATTTTGCCAGCGGAGTCACGAGTACATACTCAAATGCGTCTCCGGCAGCGCCTGTATTCTGCCAAACTTCACGTGACTTGAGCCCACCCTTCTTGAGTGCCGGGTTAGTCGTATTTTTCATGAAGTTCTGAAATTCGACCATCATTTCAGGCTTGACGCTGACAACCGTGACAGCGAGGAATTCTGGTGTGGTTGCGGCTTGCGGTGTTGGAGTTGGAGTTGGAGTTTGGGCCAGGGCCTGGGAGAGCGTGGCCATTACGATCAAGCTTGCGCCGCAGAATGCTCGCAGCAGTGACATTGGTGTTATGTGATTCATGAAAGTTCCTTCTTTCTGGGGAAAAAGGGTTTGGGAGAGTGTGACATGGCTTACACACTGTGAATGGAGAAGTACCGTCGGGTTCGAGATGTGTGCGTCACCTACAACGCAACTGTTCTTCAGAAGGGATCTTTAGACCCGCGCAACCGCGCAGCGTGTTGCGTCTAACAACGAAATGTGATTGATGCTATACCACCTCACCACGGCAAGCAAGAACTGCCGATGTTCGGTACGTCCGTGGACTGAACGAGGACCACACGCGGGATGGGGCATTGTTTTGTTCCGCAATAACACCGTTGAGCTTGCTGTTCCGAAACACACGAAGGTGATCCCCTTTAACTGCCTGGACGAACATATTCATCGCGTTGTGGTAAAGTTGCTGTAATTCTGAATTCGGCTAATTGCTGCGAATGCGGCGGTAAGAGAGTGGCGTTGGGGTTGGAACTCCCAAGCTCAAAAGAGCGAGTGTTCTAAGAGGCGAGGGTTGTTCACAACTGGGATTTGGGAGTCCCGCAAGCGAAACCGGCTGCGGCTATCTACAAGCCTAACTCGCTAAACAGACATTCGCTTCCCTCACACTCGATCAGCCCAAAACTCTAAGAAAAAGATAGGTCTGACGTATTCGTGGTGTCTTCATTAGGTGTTGGCACGGGCCTTGAATCTTAGCCGCGGAGTAGTCCTTGCTCGAAGTTAGTTAGTCAAAAGGCGTTCTCTTACGGACGGAGTTGATCGTTAATATCCTTTGGCAGAGCCATCCATTGAGAAAAGTGGTTGCTAGATGAATAGAACGATTGGACCAATACTAATATGAAGAGCGTAATTCAAGATTTGCGATACGCGGGAAGAACGCTGTGGAAGTCGCCGGGCTTCACGCTCGTGGCAATTTTCTCGCTTGGTCTTGGTATCGGCCTTAACACCGCAATTTTCAGTTTCGTCAATGTCATTCTTATTCGGCCTCTTCCAGTCATTAAGGAACAAGACCGATTAGTTTGGCTGAGAGCGCCAATATCTTATCCAGACTACAACGATTATCGGTCTCTTTCGCAGAGCTTCGACGGAATGGTGGCCATCACGGGCACTAGCGATTTCAGTATCGACCGAGGAGGAGAACCGGAGCTAGTCAAGGGCGAATACGTAACTGAGAACTATTTCGAAGTGCTTCGTGTTGCTGCGGTCAAGGGTCGTACTTTCGTCGCACAGGAGGGACAAATTCCCACGCCCGTGATGGTCCTCAGCGAGCACCTTTGGCGAACGCGATTCAATTCTGACCCCAATATCATCGGTAAGCAGATTTCTCTAAACGGAATCGCATTCACCGTTATCGGTATAACCCCGACCGGCTTTATAGGTACAGAGGTTGGGCTCGATCGAGAACTGTGGGTGCCGTTGGCAATGTCCGCAACGCTAAATCCGCCCGACACCACGCGGGCGGCCGATCCCATTAAGAACCGGCTGGAAAATCGGAATAGCCATTCGCTGGCAGTTTTCGCGCGCTTGAAACCAGGTGTGACACTTGAACAGGCTGACAAGGATTTGACGACGCTCGCGCGCAACGTTGCCGAAGCGTACTCCGGCAAGGTTAGCGCCGAGACGTTGCGGAGTGTGCAACTGCTACGCATGAGTGGTGGAATGGATCCTAGAGATCAGCAGGAAGCTTTACCACTCGCCGGAATTGCGATGGGCGTCGTTGGCATCGTGCTTCTCATCGCGTGTCTGAATATCGCCAGTCTGTTAGTTGCACGCGCCGCAATCCGCCAACGTGAAACTGCTATCCGCCAGGCGCTCGGTGCAAGCCGACCACGGTTAATACGGCAATGGTTAACCGAGAGCGTGGTCTTGGGTATTGCCGGGGGCACCGTCGGTTTGCTGCTCGGTTTATGGTCAAATCAACTTCTGATTTCTTATTTACAGGCGACGCCTCTTGCTTCACTTAATCTAAAGTTAGACTGGCACGTCCTTGCTTTTACGTTTGCGGTATCGATCATCACCGGTATCGTGTTCGGACTCGCTCCCGCGCTCCAAGCCTCTCGACTGGACCTCGTCACTGCACTCAAGAGTGAAAGAGTGTTTCTGAGGGGCCGGCATAGTTCTCGTTTACGCACCTTATTCGTCACCGCGCAGGTAGCCCTGTCAGTAGTGCTGCTGATCGGTGCCGGACTGTTTCTACGCGCGCTCCAAACCGCAACCACGATCGATCCGGGGATCAATGTCGATCGAGTGCTGACCGTGCCTTTGAATCTCGGTCTGCTGCGTTACAAAGAAACAGACGGCCAAAACTTTTATAGCAATCTGTTGAGTCGAGTGGCGGCGCAACCTGGTGTTGAGAGCGTCAGCATAGTCCGATTTCCGCAACTCGGTTTTTCTTTCGCGCAATTTGAAGTGTTTACCGAAGACCGAAACAACGGCCAGCCTGACGAGGGGGTCAGCACAGGATTCAATGTAGTAGGCCCCGGTTACTTTACGACGATGCAAACGCCATTACTACGCGGCCGTGATTTCACTGAAGCTGATCGCCAGGGTGCACCGGGTGTTGTCGTAATCAACGCGACGCTCGCGTCCATGCTCTGGAACGGTGCAGACCCGCTCGGCAAACGCATCAGTCTGACTGGACAAAAAGGGCCGTTCCTGGAAATTGTGGGTGTCACTCGCGATGGTAAATATCGCTCACTCGGTGAATCGCCCCAGCCCTATGTTTATCAGCCAGTCTTCCAGTCTTATGACCCGAAAATGACAATGGTAATTCGTACTACCGGCGAACCGCTGTCTGTTACTGCTGCAGTACGCGAACAGATACGCATACTTGATCCGAACCTGCCGGTCTCAGATATCAAGACACTGCGGGATCAACTTAACTTCTCGCTGTTCCCATCACGGATCGCGGCCTTGACTCTCGGTGGGTTTGGAGTCCTTGCGTTGATTTTGGCTGCGATCGGTATTTATGGCGTGGTGTCTTACGCGGTTGCGCGACGCACGCACGAGATCGGAATACGTATAGCGCTCGGCGCAAAGGAGTTGAGTGTATTGCGGCTCGTGATTCGAGAAGGTTTGTTTGTGGTGGCCGTTGGTCTTGTCGTGGGATTGTCGCTTGCGCTTGTGACGACCCGCTTGATCGAGGGTTTTCTCTACGGTGTTGCAGCCACCGACGCGATAACGTTTTTGACGGTTCCAATAGTATTGGGAGTCGTTGCAGTTCTCGCTTCATATTTGCCGGCACGACGCGCAACCAAAGTCGATCCCCTCGTGGCGCTGAGATACGAGTGACAAAAAGAACGTTTCGACAAATCGGCAATGATTGAGGAGGTAACAAGTGGACACCTTCTTCAGAGACATCCGCTACGGCGTTCGCATGTTAATTAAGAACCCCGTATTCACAATGATCGCAGTAATCTCGCTCGCCCTGGGTATCGGTGCGAATACGGCTGTGTTCAGTGTTGTCAATGCAGTACTCCTGAAATCGCTGCCTTTCAAAGATCCAGAAACCCTCGTTCTGATCTGGGGAGATTCAGCAAGCGAGGATCGACTGAAGCAGCGCAATCAACTCTCAGCTACAGACGTTGCAGATTTTCGCAAGCAAGCCACGAGCTTCGAAGACGTCTCCACATTCACCGGTTGGAATCCGATCATGTCAGGCGATACCGAAGCGGAAAGAGTTCCGGCGATCCAGGTTGGTGACGGCTTTTTTAAAGTAATGGGTGGCACTCCGTTGCTGGGCCGCGTCTTTGTTCCTGAAGAACAAGAGGAGGGAAAAGATTTCGTCATTGTCCTGGGCTATGGACTATGGCAACGACGCTACAACAGTGATCCGAGCGTAGTAGGAAAGACGGTGCTACTCAACAGTCGGCCTTACACGATCGTTGGTGTCATGGGACCAGATTTTCATCCTCTTCCTCCGAGCCTGGTATTTCCGCAAGGCCAGTTCTATCGACCAATAGCGGAGCCTTACAGCGAAGCGGAGCGTGACGCGCGCCACGTGCGTGCAGTTGGACGTCTCAAACCAGGAGTGAACATTGATCAGGCGCGCGCCGACATCGTTACGATTGCCCGTCGATTAGAACAGGAGCACCCCACCACCAACAAAAATCAGAGCGCAACAGTGGTATCGATAACCGAAGACACCGTCGGTAGCTTCAAACTCACCTTGTGGCTTGTGTTCGGAGCAGTTGTCTTCGTTCTCCTGGTGGCTTGCGCAAACGTCGCTAATCTCCTACTCGCTCGTGCGACTGCGCGCGGCAGGGAAATAACCATTCGTGCAGCGATTGGCGCCAGTCGCATCCGTCTTATCCGCCAACTTCTGACTGAGAGCATCATGCTTGCGTTGCTGGGCGGTGCGGTTGGTTTACTACTTGCGGCGTGGGGAACCAAACTTATCGAATCTATGGCGTCGCGAATTAATCCCGCATTCAACAACATTTCAATCGACAGTTCTACGTTGTTGTTTACAGTCATCGCGTCAGTTACTACGGGTATCTTGTTTGGTCTCGCCCCTGCTCTACCAATTTCAAATCCTAATCTTGCAAGTTGGTTGAAAGATGGTCGCAGCGCCGGTGGATCTTCGACTCGCAATCGGCTGCGTAACACGCTCGTCATTGCAGAAGTTGCGCTGACGTTGGTGCTCCTGGTCTGTGCCGGCTTATTGATTCGGACAGTGATACGACTGCGTAAGGTCGATACCGGGTTCAACGGCAACAATGTTCTGACGATGAGCATTGGTTTGCCGGGAGCAAAGTATCCCAAACCCGAGAGCATCGTGTCCTTTTATAAAGAGGCGACGGATCGAATCGCCGCTCTGCCTGGTGTCAAGGCTGCGGGCATAACGAGCGTTCTTCCTCTTAGTGATAACTTCGACGGGCGTGGCCTGATAGTTGAAGATTATCCGAAACCCGAAGGCGAAGAGATCACCGTCGATCTCTACGTTGTCACGGCTGGGTATTT
>DATEWS010000030.1:0-7030 GCA_035257785.1 Pyrinomonadaceae bacterium | reverse complement strand
CATCGCAAGTTGTCGAAGAAACAGGCACGCCAGGCCACGATCGAGGCGATGCGCGAAGTCGCGATTCCGGATCCCGCGCGACGCGTCGATGATTATCCACATCAACTATCGGGCGGCATGCGACAACGCGTCATGATCGCGATGGCGCTCGCGTGTAATCCAAAGTTGTTGATTGCAGACGAGCCGACGACAGCGCTCGACGTCACGATCCAGGCTCAAATACTCGAGTTGTTGGATGAGTTAAGAAAGCAGCGTGAGCTAGCTGTGCTTTTGATCACTCACGACCTGGGTGTTGTTGCTGAAGTTGCTGATCGCGTGGCGGTAATGTACACGGGAAGGATAGTTGAAGAGTCGCCCGTCGATGAGTTGTTTGCGCGTCCGAAACATCCGTACACCGAAGGGCTACTGCGTTCGGTGCCGAAACTCACCAGTACGCACGTGGTTCAGAAGGAGCGTTTGGAAACGATCGAAGGCGTGGTGCCGCGTCCGACCGACTTGCCGCCGGGTTGTCACTTCGCGCCGCGTTGCTATCATCGTATGCCTCGTTGCACTGCGGAAGAGATTCCGCTTTACCAACTCGACGGCAGCGTGCAGGTGCGTTGCGTGCTCTACGATCTCGCCGCGGCTGTAGCAGCAGACCATGAAGGTGTTCATGAGCGCTCAAGTTGAGACAAACAAACAAACTGGTCCACCGCCGCGAGCGGAAGACACGCTCGTGAGTGTTCGTAGACTCGTGAAGCATTTTCCCGTCGAAGGTTCTGATGACGTAGTGCGTGCAGTTGATGGTGTGTCGTTTGAAATCTTCGCGGGCGAGACGTTAGGTCTGGTGGGTGAGTCGGGTTGTGGAAAGTCGACGGTCGGGCGCTGTCTGCTTCGTTTGATCGAACCAACTGCGGGCGAGGTTTTTTTCGAGGGTCGCGACGTGCTTGCGCTTAACAAGAAAGAGTTGCGCGAGATCCGGCGCGAGATGCAGATCATTTTTCAGGATCCATATGCTTCGCTGAACCCGCGCATGAAGATTGGCGACATCGTTGGTGAGCCGCTCGTGATTCACAACCAGGGAAGGAAGAGTGAACGTCGCGAGCGCGTTGCGAATCTCTTGCGACGCGTCGGCCTCGATCCTGATTACATGAATCGTTACGCACACGAGTTCTCGGGCGGCCAGCGACAACGTATCGGCGTCGCGCGGAGTCTCGCGCTCAATCCGAAGTTGATTGTTGCTGATGAGCCCGTGTCGGCGCTCGACGTTTCGGTGCAGGCGCAGGTGGTGAACCTGCTTCAGGAACTTCAGGAAGAGTTCAAACTCACTTACTTGTTCATCTCGCATGGGCTCGCAGTCGTCGAACATATCTCGACGCGCGTCGCGGTGATGTACCTGGGCCGGATTGTCGAGATTGCGGGCGCTGCGGAGTTGTACACGCAGCCGCTTCATCCTTACACTCAAGCGCTGTTGTCGGCAATTCCGATTCCAGATCCGAAGCAGAAGCGCAAGCGAATCATCCTGCAAGGCGACGTTCCGACTCCGATTAACCCGCCTTCAGGTTGCCGCTTCCGCACGCGCTGTCCGATCGCGATCGAGGACTGTGTGCACATCGATCCGGAGTTGCGCGAAGTTTCTCCCGGTCACCACGTAGCGTGCATCCGCGTGCCGGGCTGGGATAAGGCCCAGGCGACGCTGTAAACGTTTGCAGCTCGAGAGGGAGTTTAAGCCGGGATGAAACCTTGGTTGTCGGTGCGCCGTATCTAGCGTCCTTGTTTACGCGTGTGCCCAATTTTCACTGCGGACGGACAGCTTTCTCACCCGTCCATTGATCCTTAGGAGGATACTAATGAGCGATTCGATAGCGCCGTCTAGTGTGTCACAACCTACTGGGCCGGAAATGTCTACGGCCGAAACCCTGACCGGCATCTTCTTTGAGCCATCGCGCACATTTGAAGCTCTGCGCGCAAGGCCGCGCTTTCTCGTTGCCGGCATTATTCTGGTGGTCCTGGTGGTCATTGTAACTGCCGTCCTCTATATGAGAGTTGACATGGGCCAGTTCATACGCGACCGGATCGAGCGCTCACCCAGGGCCGCCCAGTTAAACGAACAGCAGAAGGACATGCAGGTCAGATTTGGAAAAACTATAGGTATGGTGCTCATTCCAGTCTCGATGCCAATCATGATTGCGGGTGGAGCTGCTTTGTATCTCCTGCTGGTAATGGTCTTTGGCGGATCGATAAATTATAAGAAGGCGCTCTCGGTATGGACTTATTCGGCTTTACCTCAGCATCTGATAGGTGCCGTAATCGGTATTCTGGTTTTGTTCTTGAAATCACCTGATTCGATTCAGCCGGATCGTCTCGTCGCGACAAATCCAGGAGCTCTCATGGGCGAGGAGTCGTCGCGAGTATTGGTGGCCCTGTTGAGCCAATTTGATCTGCTCAGGTTTTACGGATTGTTTTTGGCAGCGATAGGGCTGAAAAAAATCGCGAAGCTTTCGTCGGGGCAGGCCTGGGGAGTGGTATTGAGTCTCTGGATCCTTGGCCTTTTACTAGCAGTCGCCTCGGCCGCGCTTTTCGGCAGCTAGGGCAACGATGGCAGTGGCCTATTCGTAACGCAACGACTCGATAGGATCCAAGCGGGCGGCTTTCCATGCGGGCCAGAGGCCGAAGATCAAACCGATGCCGACGCTCGCGAGTAAGCCGCCAATGGGCGCCCAGAGCGGTACGTAAGAAGGAAGCAGGAGTCGTAGCAGCAGCGTCAGTCCCCAACCGATCGATAGACCAACAATCCCTCCGAGGCCGGTGAGCGTCGCGGCCTCAATTAAAAACTGCCACATGATGTCGCTTTTCCTGGCGCCAATCGCTTTGCGCACGCCGATTTCGCGTGTGCGCTCAGTGACGGAAACGAGCATGATGTTCATCACGCCGATGCCGCCAACCATCAGACCGACAGAAGAGATGGCGACCATCGCGATTGCCAGGCCACCGGTGATCGAACGGAAGTTATCGAGAATGCTTTCCGAAGTTTCCATTCCGAAGTTGTCGTTTGCGGAAAACGGCACCTGGCGGCGTACGCGCAGCATGTCGCGCACCTGATCCTTCGCCTCGTCCATCATGCCCGCACGCCCGACTGCGAGAATGTAGATGTCATCCGCGTTTGGTTTTAATTTTTGGGCCACCGAGAACGGCACGTAGATCACGTTGTTCTGATCGTCACTACCGCCACCGATGAGAAACTGCTCTCGTTTCTCGAGTACGCCGACGACGCGAAACTCCTGCGGACCGATCTTGATTGTTTGGCCCACCGGTGAACCGACTTTGAAAAAGTCGTCAGCGACTTTCGAACCGACGACACAAACTTCCTGATTCGTATCGTTTTCTGCCGTAGTAAAGAAGCGACCTTCGGAGATGATTTGCGTCCCGGCTTTTTCAAACTCCGGCAACGTCCCCTGAAGCGCAACCTGTGCCGACGTCTTGCCGCCGCCGGACACCAGCAACTTGCCGCCAAAGAAGTAGTTAGTGAT
Organism: Pyrinomonadaceae bacterium; assembly: GCA_035257785.1. Classification (GTDB taxonomy): domain Bacteria; phylum Acidobacteriota; class Blastocatellia; order Pyrinomonadales; family Pyrinomonadaceae; genus PSRF01. The sequence goes on along the minus strand of DATEWS010000030.1, from coordinate 3,521 downwards.
ATCGAGAAAGGGGACTGCGAGCTCGATTGCGGGCAGCGACTGGAGCGCGATCGCATCGTCGTAAGTCAGCTCTTTGCGCATTCTCTCTTCCCGAGACAGGCGGCCGATGTGAATGCCTGGATCGTATTTGCTGATATAGATTGAACGTGTGCCAAACGACTCGACTTCGCGTTTCACGGAAACGTCGATGCCGCTGATGATCGACGCGATCAGCATTACCGTAATGATGCCGATTACGACTCCGAAGACGGTCAGGAACGAACGCAGCAAGTTCGCGCGCAGCGTTGCGAGTGCCATCATCAGGTTCTCGTAGATGTCGCTTCGCAGAATTTTCATAAGAAAATATAGGTCCTGGGTCCAACCGGATATTAATCGGCCCTCAATGCTTCGATCGGATCCAACCGCGCCGCTTTCCAGGCGGGAAAGATCCCTGAAGCCACGCCGGCGGCGCCCGCAGCACCGAGCGCGCCGAGGACCGCGAAGATCGATAGATACGTCGGAAAGATCCACGCCGTCACGACTGCTCCGACAATCCAGGCCAGAATGATCCCAATGGCGCCGCCGATGGTTGCCAGTGTTACGGCCTCTACCAGAAACTGTTTCAAAATATCAATCTGCCGCGCGCCCAGTGACTTCCTGATGCCGATTTCCCTGGTGCGTTCAGTCACTGATACCAGCATGATGTTCATGATCACAATTGCGCCGACGACGAGAGCAATGCCGGGAACTGCGATGGCTACGATAAAGATCGTTCCGAAGAGTCGATCGCGCAGGCCCGTGATCGCGTCTGGAGTTACGATGCCGAAGTTATCTTTTTCTCCTGGTCCAAGCTTGCGCCGGACACGCATCAGGAAGCGCGACTCTTCCACCGCATCGTTAAAAGTTTCGTCAGTTTTTGAAGTGCCGATGAAGTAGAGCGAGCGTCCGCGAATCAACGCGCCGTACGTTACTGAGTAAGTCTTCAGCGGGATGATGACGAAGGTATCCTGCGGAATTCCGAAGACCGTTCCCCTCGCGGTTTCCACACCAATCACGCGATAGGGTAAACCACGCACACTGATCTCGTTGCCGATTGCGTTGCCGGCGGGGAATAGTTTGTTCGCAACGTCAGCGCCGATATATGCGACCCGCGCGGCGTTGTCGTTTTCCGGTTGAGCGATAAAACGTCCTTCGGCAACGTCGCGGTTCTCGATATCGACGCAGTTCGCTGTTGCGCCGGAAACAAAAACATCTTCGAGCAGTTCGTCTCCGCGTTTGACTTCGGACGGAGTACCGCGTGCTTTCGCGCCGAGCTTGCCGACGAGCGTCGCTCGCGCCAGTAGGTATTCGTAGTCTTCCATCGTCAGCTCTTTGTTACGTCGTTGAGCGGCGGCGATGGTGTCCGTGTCTTTGAAATCTTCCAGCGGGTTGAAACGTTGAATCGTGAATGACTTCGCGCCGATGCCGGCGATCTTCTCATCGACGTAGCGATTGAATCCCTGGATGAGCGAAACGACGACGACGAACGCGGTGACGCCGACGATCATGCCGAGCAACGTCAGCGCCGAGCGCAGCTTGTGCGCCCAGATCGCCGCGAGCGCGAGTTTTAGGGTTTCGATAAACTTCACAGGTTTAGACCATTAAGCCACAAAAAGGCACAAAACACATAGGAGCAGGGACAGGTAGCAGCAGCAGGCTACCTGCTCCTATAACCTGCCCCTGTTGCCTGATCTACTCCCAGCGCAGGGCGTCGATGGGGTTCAATCGCGCCGCTTTCCATGCGGGCCAGAGTCCAAAAACAATTCCGACTGCCGCTGAAATCCCAACACCGACACCGATGGCCCACAGAGGCACGTAAGCAGGCAGCGGCGAGTACCTGTTCATCAAAAGACTCGCAACCTCGCCAACCGCCAGTCCTGCGAGCCCGCCGATCGCGGTCAGCACCACGGCCTCGATTAAAAACTGCGAGAGGATATTAAACCTTGTTGCGCCGACGGCTTTGCGCACACCGATCTCCTTCGTGCGCTCCGTGACCGACACCAGCATGATGTTCATCACTCCGATGCCGCCGATCATCAGCGCCACGAAAGAGATCGACGTGAGCACGAGTGCCGTGGCTCCGGTTAGCTGGTTGTAAACGTCGAGCAGCGAATCCTGTGACGAGATGCCGAAGGTGTTTGGCGCACCCGGCGGCACACGTCTGCGACGCCGCAGTATGTCCGTGACTTCATCCATCGCAGACTTCACAAACGCGCGCGAACGTGGGCGCACAACCATGAAGAAGACTACCTCGGGAAACGGGCGATCAGGATAATACTTGTCGAACGTCGTGATCGGAATGAAGATCGAGTTATCGCGCGACTGTCCGAAGAAGTTTCCGAGTGGCTCCATCACGCCGATGATGCGATATGGATTGCCGTTTATCCTGACTTCCTTATCGACCGGATCTTCATACGGAAACAGTGCCTGCTTAACATCAACGCCAATGATCACCACGTTTGAGCGGTCCTGCATGTCGATGTCGTTAATGAAACGACCAGTTGCCACGTACTGTGTCTGAACGAACTCGTAGTAAGGCGTGACACCGAGCAGGATCGGTGTATCCGTCTGCTTGTCCTGATATCTGATTGTCGACGCGATCATGCGATGAATGGGCGACACACCGACTACTGAGGGCGCTTCAGTGCGTACCGCCTCTGCATCGTCCATCGTCAGATCTTTCCGGTGGATCTCGTCCGGACCCGGGGGCTTGCCGAAACTCGGCTCAAACTTAGAGACAAAAATCGTGTTGGAACCAAGCGACTCGATCTGATCCGCGAACGCTTTGTTGAGCCCTTGAATGATCGACACCATGAAGATGACCGTTACGACACCCACACTGACGCCGAGAATCGTTAACGCCGAGCGCAGCTTGTTAGCCAGCAACGTGTCGAGCGCCATCAGGGCCGATTCTTTGATGTCTTCGAAACGCATAATTATTCGGCTCTCAAAGCTTCGATCGGATCCAATTTCGCGGCGCGCCACGCGGGCCACAAGCCGCTCACGATGCCAACTACTGAAGAAACACCAACACCCAGCACAGCCGAAGCCACACTCACCAGCAAAGGAAATCCGATCAGCGCGGAGATCACATAAGCGAGTCCAAACCCAGTGCCCACACCGATGAGTCCGCCGATCGCGGTCACCGTCACCGCTTCAATCAAAAACTGCGTCAGGATGTCTTTGCGGCTCGCGCCAATCGCTTTGCGAATGCCGATCTCTTTCGTGCGCTCAGTGACTGACACGAGCATGATGTTCATCACCACGATCCCGCCCACGACGAGCGAAATCGCTGCGACTCCAATCGTCACGATATAAATGTTCGACGTCGCCGAGCCGTAAAGATTGAGAAACACGTCCTGTGTTTCGAGTGCAAAACCCTCGTCATCAGGATTGGTCGAACGGCGACGATTACGCATAACCGTTCGCACCTGGTCTTCCGCCGTTTCGAGCTCTTCCGCCGTGTGTACCTGCGTAAACACAACTAGCGAACGCCTGCCGCC
>DATEWS010000029.1:0-5566 GCA_035257785.1 Pyrinomonadaceae bacterium | reverse complement strand
GAGCTGAGTTTGACGGCGACGCATCTCATCGCCAAAGCTTTGCGCGTCGGCTTTCGCGTATTTCAGGTTGTACTGCGAATTCTCATATTCATTCACACCGACGGCGATAATGTAAGCCGTGCCTTTACGTTTGAGAGTGTCGGCGCCATTGAAGACGAGCGGCGCATCCTTGCTCTTAACGTTATCGCGATTGAACGCATACGCGACGAGCCGATTTGGACCAGCCGTGACCGTGATCTCTTCTTCAAGCGACACCGACGACTGTCCTTTCAAAACGTCGCCGTGCCACACCTTCACCAGCGAGCCGTTGCGGAACAGCCGCAGGTCCTGCGCGCCCGCGCCTCGCGGATTGTCTTTGTCAGCGGGGGCATCAGCGACGTCGAGTTTCACTTTGATCGTACGCGTCGCGACGTTCGAGTCAGGCGTCTGCCCCGGAATCGATAGCTTCACAACCGGCTGCCGGCGATCTTTCTTTGACACGTCCTGCGCCACTTTCGGTCGCTTGCCCGCAAAGATGTCAGCCAGCAAACCCGGATAGTAAAACTCGTTGAAGAACCATTCGATGGGCGCGACGTTGAACGTCTCCTGGTTGTAGCGCCAGAGTATCTGGTTCCACGACACCGGGGTGCCGTCGAAGAGGCCTTGCGGGGTTACGACCATCCACTCGCTACCATCGTCCAGCGAGATCAGCGTCAACAGATGTTCGCCGGTTTTGGTGTCCCAAAGAAACGTGCTGCCGTCTTCACTCGCGGAAGCAAGCAGGCGACCGTCGGGAGTGAAATCGATCGACTCGATACTCGCGGTGTGTCCCGTGAGCGTGCGCAGCTCGGAGCGCGTGCCGACGTCCCAGAGCTTGATCGTGTTATCTGTTCCTGCGGACGCGAGCATTTTCCCGTCACGACTAAACGCGACTTTGCTGACGCCACGGCCATGACCTTTGATCGCGCTGAGTTCGGTGCCGGTAGTCACATCCCAAAATTGCACCTGGCCCACTGCTTCAACTTTCAGATCCTTCATCAAGTCAGACGGATCCGGCTGAGGCGAACCTTTCTTGGGTTTTTTCCCGCTCATCGCGCCACTCATCATCGCGGCGATGTCGATGTTGGCTTTTGCATCAAAGCCACCGATTGCGAGTGTGCGTCCATCGCTGCTGAACGCGAGCGACGTCGCTTTGCGTCCCATTGTTCCGGCCGCGAGACCGCCGAGCGTGTTGGTCATCATTTCGGCGATGTCGGCCATGTTAGGCATGTTAGTTATTGTTGGCCTTTGTCCGGGCGTAAAAACCGGAGCAGTTATTCTACTCATCGGCGACGAGGTTAGATCGCGCAACTTGCTGCCTGACTGCGCGTCCCAGAGCGATATCTGTCCGGTCCCGCCGATTATCGCGACTTGCTTAGCGTCTGCGGTGAACTCAACCTCCATCGGCACGTCACTCGTCGTGAGCGAGTGCAATTCTCGACCGTTCTTCATGTCCCAGAGCTTGACCTGGCTGCCGCGTGTAAAAGACGCACCGATTGTCGGATGGGGATCTATACGTGGTCCATAGACCACTGCCAGTATGCTGCCATCGCCGCTGAAATGAGCGCGTTGAACCGTACCCGCTTCAGCCGGCGCCGTAAGACTTTGCAACTGTTTACCGCTGGGACTCTCGACAATAGTAAGCTCGCTCGAGTTCGCCTTCATCAGTGCAACCGTGCGACCATCCGGACTCACGATGCCGTAAGTTTTTCCGGGTGTATCGGGCGTAACGCGAACTCCGCGACCCGTGCGCAGATCCCAACGTGTGCGACCACCGGAAATGAGTTCGTTCCCATCGGCACTGAACGCAACGTTGTACGCCATGTTCGTGCGGCCGCTCAGGTTCGAGAGTCGTTTGCCGGTCTCGGTTTCCCAAATGATCGTGTCCGTATCGAAGCCGCCGGTCGCGATACGTTTTCCGTCTTCGGTGAAGTTGACCATCGCTTCGCCGTATTCCGTGAACGCGCCGCTGTTCGGCACTTTCAGAGCGGGTAACTCGCGCTGCGTTGCTGTCTCCCAGATCCTCACGGTGTAACTGTTAGACAGTGCAAGCAGGCGACCATCGCGACTGAATCTGATCTGCGGATAATCTTTACTTGTTGGACCAAGCTCCTTTTCTTGTTTCGCCGTAAGATTCCAGAATTTGAAACGTTTGTTATGAACCCCCGCGGCGAGCAGGTGTCCTTCGGAGTTAAAGGCAAGTTGAATCGTCTCGATTTGATCGCCGGGCACTTTAACGCGCCGAGCTTCACGACCACTGTTGAGATCGAGAACCTTAATTTCAGGATCGGAACCTTCGCTGAGCAATAATTGCGCGCCGTCAGGTGAGAGCGTCATGCTCCCGTCAGCGCCATTGAATCCCGCTCCTGCCTCTGCGGCGAGGCTTAAGGTTTGCAACGCGCGTCCAGTCGAAACATCCCAAACTCTTACCGCATCACTGACGGTTACGAGACGACTGTCGGGCGTGAAGGCGAGAAAGTAGACACCCATCGACGCCATCATCGTTCCCTGCGAGCCGGCGAGTTTTTGCAACTCGCGCCCGCTCATCACGTCCCAAACAGTCACTGAATTGTCACCCGCGGTAGTAGCAATCAAACGACTGTCACGACTGAAAGCGATGCCTGGAGCGAATGCCGGCGTGCTCTGCCCGCTCGTCGAGAGATCGCGCAGTTTGCGATTGGTTGCAGTTTCCCAAAGCGAGACTGTATTGCTGCGAATGGTCGCGGTGGCGAGCAGTTTTCCGTCAGGACTGAAGACGAGACGGGTCGCGCCGTAGAAGTTGTTGTAGCCGGTTTGGAGTACTAACTCCGGTTTGGCTTCTCGCGAACGTTGGTCGGTCGATGACGTTCCAGTCTGACCACCGCTTTGAATCCCGAGCCCGCGTTTGTCCGGAGGAGTTGGCGAGGGAGTTTGCGCGGCGACAACGGTCGTGAAGAACAGAACCAGGAAAAAAGTATTACGCATAAATAAACCTTGCAGCGGGCGAATGCTCGAGCAACAGCAAACCGATCGCGATTAGCGCTAGCACGAACATCACCGGATGAATTTCTTTGCGACGCCCGACAATCAGATAAAGGCCAACATGCGAAATGAAGCCCCAGAGAATTCCCTGGGTGATGGAGAAGGTAAGGGGGATTAGGATTATAGTCAAAAACGCCGGCAGCCCTTCCTCAATTTTTGCGAAATCAATCTGGTTGACGCTGCGAAACATCGCCGCGCCCACGAGGATCAGTACAGGCGCCGTTGCGTAAAGCGGCACCATGCCCGCGAGCGGCGCGAGAAAGAAGCACGGCAGAAAACAGAGCGCGGTGAAGACTGAAGTCATTCCCGTGCGGCCGCCGCTATTGATGCCGGCGATGCTTTCGATGTACGCGGTGCCTGACGATGTACCGGCGAGTCCGGCGCCGAAAGTGGCGAATGAATCGACGATTAAACCCTGTTTGAGGTTGCGTGGATTGCCTTCTTCGTCGAGCAGGTCGGCTGCGTGTGCGACGCCGATAAAAGTGGAGATCGAGTCGAACAGATCGGTGAAGAGTATGCCGGTGATCGCGGGCAGTAGTGAGAGTTTCAGCGCGCCACGAATGTCCAGCTTCAAAAACACGGTGTGAAAGTCAGGCGCACTGAAGAGACTTGCGGGCGTCGGAACCTGTCCGGTTGCCCACGCGACAATCGTGACGAGAAAGATCCCGGCAAGAAACGCGAACGCGCTGCCGCGAATCATCAGTATCAAAGTGACGACGAAACCGAGCACCGCGAGCAACGCGGCGCCATTGAGTTCGCCGAGCTTTACAAACGTAACCGGATCAGACGTGATCAGCCCGGCATTTTTTAAACCGATGAACGTCAGGAAGATGCCGATGCCGGCAGCAGTTCCGATTCGCAACTCGGCCGGAATTGCTTTGGCAATCGTTTCGCGAATGGGCGTCACTGAGATCAACAGAAACAGCACGCCCGCCCAGAAGATGATGCCGAGTGCTACCTGCCACCAAACTTTTTGCGTCAGGATGATCGTGAACGTGAAGAACGCATTGATACCCATGCCCGGCGCGACCGCGAACGGCAGTTTTGCGTAGAGCCCCATCAGGAGCGTCATCACGAAACAGACGAGGACCGTGGCTGTTAGCACGCCGCTAAAGGCCATGCCCGTTCCGGGAGTGGAAAGAATCGTGGGATTCACCACCACGATGTAGGCCATGGTGAAGAAGGTGGTGATACCGGCGATTGCTTCGCGCCGAAGATCCATCGGGGGATTCATCGCCGCATAGAATAAGATATGAGCCACGGATTACACAGATAAATCCGTGGCCCTTAGCCCGCAAGGAGTTCCCCAACTTCTGCGGACTGAAGTTCAGCCGGCGCTGATCACAATCACGCTCTTCTTTGCGGCCTTCGCGATCATCTGTTTGCGTTCAGACTTGGACCACAGTGCCGCGAAGCTGGTGTCTTCGCCCGCCATTTGCGCCCGGGTAAAGTAGTACTGATCGTCGTAACGTTCAAACACGAGCTTCGCATTCTCAGTAACAATTCCTTTTACGCTGTTCGTCAGCACCATCACGCTCGCGTGACCATCGACACTTCGTATCTGCAAGACCTTTCGATCCGAGGCCGGATTCACGACGCTAAAGGTGTACTTTCCGGCTGGGAGGCTGGTCTTGCCGACAGTGAACGCGAACGGGATCTTCGCGATCACGCGTGCGGGACTGTTCGTTTGCGCTTGCGCTGCGCTCGCGGAGAGAGTGACGAGAACGACGCTCATCATCAGTGTGTAGCAAAGTTTTTTCATGATTGGCCTCCTTATTTGCCTGTCACTTATTAACGCGGATGTTTCCCCCGGATTCCCTCACGACTGCGGAACATTTGTTGTAAACTTTGCGACACCAGAGACTTATGCAGCCCAGCGAAGCCATAACGCAGCTTCTGATCGATTGGAGTAAAGGCGACCAGGCGGCACTCGAAAGACTGATGCCGCTGGTCTATAGCGAGCTGCGACGACTCGCCAGTAATTACCTGCGGCGCGAGCGAGGCGAGCACACCTTGCAGCCGACGGCCCTCGTGAACGAGGCTTATCTCAAACTCGTAGATCAAAGAAATCCGAAGTGGCAGAATCGCGCCCATTTTTTCGGAATCGCCGCCCAACTGATGCGTCGCATACTGGTGGACCACGCGCGCCAGCATCAGGCTGCGAAGCGCGGTGGTTCGGAGCGAAAGCGTATTTCGCTTACGGGCGCCGAAGCGTTCGCAAAGCAGCCCGAAGTCGATTTGCTGGCATTGAACGAGGCGCTGGATGAGTTGGCGAAAATGGATCCACAGCAGAGCCGCATTGTTGAGTTGAAGTTTTTTGGCGGGCTCTCGATCGAGGAAATTGGAGAAGTGTTGGGAATCGGACACGCGACCGTCGAGCGCGATTGGAAAATGGCGCGTGCGTGGCTCCGTAGGCGTTTAGGGTGAGGGATTTCGTGTCGATTGTGCGCGTCTTATTTAGAGCCACAGATTTTCGCGAAGTAACGCGAATGAAGAAAAAGATCCGCGTTAGTCTGTGGAAATCCGC
>DATEWS010000028.1:0-13793 GCA_035257785.1 Pyrinomonadaceae bacterium | reverse complement strand
AAGCTTTCTCTGCGTATCTCTGTGGCCCTCTGCGGTTCTCTGCGTTTACACTCGTTTTACGCAGAGAACCGCAGAGGGCCGCAGAGATACGCAGAGTATTACGCGAGGCGGTAATCGAATACGAAGCGACCGATTTGAATTGTGCCGCGGCCCCCCGAGGCGGGTTGGATTAAGAGGGCGCGAACCATCGAGCTCTTCTTATTCCGAAACGCTTCAACCTCACCGACAGTATCCCCGCTCGACGCGCGATAAAACGTCACCGTGATACTGTCGGGCGTCTTGCGCTGGTAACCAATGACGTACTCACCCGGCGAGAGAGAAAAATCCCCAACCTGCATCGGCACCTGCGCGATGAAGAAATGCGAATACTTTCCTTCCGCGGAATACCCGGCAGTGATCATTACAACTCCAGCAATAAACTTCCCTTGCCCGTCAGTGACACCGGACGCGGTGCGAAATTCAGTTTCAATGTTCTCCTTTATCACCGGAGCGCGCGCCGGAATCACTTTTCTCAACTCCGGTTCGGAGGCAGCGCGCCAGCCGGCCGCAAGACACACCGAGCAGCTCAACAATAACAACCACAACGCCTTCGCAAGTTTCCCCATGCTTCTCATGATTACATGACTTTCTCGGAATGTTAAAGTATCGCCGGACAAATGCCTCGTTTACGACACCTTCGAGTTGCCGCACTCCTTGTGCTCCTCGCCGGCACTCGCACCCTCGCTCTCGATCCGGGCAGGCATCTGAAAGAGTTTGGGCATCAGACGTGGCTGACGGAAAACGGGTTGCCACAGAACACGGTTCAGGCGATCGTGCAAACGCAGGATGGGTATCTCTGGGTCGGAACGCAGGAAGGACTCGCGCGTTTTGACGGTCTTAACTTCACCGTCTTCGACAAAGAAAACACGCCCGCATTCAAGAGTAACGACATTCGTTTTCTGATCGAAGATCGCCAGGGCCGTTTGTGGATCAGCACCTCTTACGGACTCGTCTGCCGCCACAACGGCGAGTTCAAATCTTTTACGGTTAATGAAGGACTACCAGACAACAGCATTGGACCGGTAGTAGAAGATACGAGTGGCACGGTCTGGATCGGAACTGCGGGTGGTGTAACACGTTTCGATAATGGAAACTTTCGAACGTACACCGCCGAGCAGGGTCTATCGCGGAATGTAATTCAGACGTTGTGCGCCAGAGCCGATGGAAGCGTGCTGGTCGGAACGTCTGCCGGCTTGCAATCCATTAGCAACGATCATTTTAGTTCGTTCGAACTACCTCCCGATGTGAACGTCGCGAACATCACCGCCATCGCCGAGACGGAAGATCGCAGGTTGTTTTTTGGCACACCCGATGGGCTTGTCGTGGTCAGTGGATCAACTTCGGCGCCGCAAACACTTTCCAACAATCGCATCACCGCTTTGCGAATGGACCGTGAGGGCGCGCTCTGGGTTGCCACGTCGGGCGGCGTAGTGCGCGTAAACAACGGGGCGGCTGAAACATTGACCACCGCTGATGGTTTATCGAGTAACTTGATTCTCTCGATCTACGAAGATCGTGAAGGGAGTATTTGGATTGGCACTGAAGCAGGTGGCCTGCATCTGCTCAAGAGTAAAAAGTTCAACACCTATTCCACCAAAGACGGACTCCCAAACGACGTCGTAAAAGCGATTTACCAGGACACGCAAGGCGGTATCTGGATCGGTTCCAACGGGGGCGGCCTCACGCTCTTCAAGAACGGCGTCTTCAGAACATGGACCACGCGCGAGGGCCTGTCGAGCGACGTCGTCCTTTCACTTGCAGGCGATGCAAACGGCACGATCTGGATCGGAACGCCGGATGGACTGAACCGTTTTAAGGACGGAAAATTTCAGACGTTCACTTTCGCCGACGGACTCTCGAACGACCTTGTGCGTTCGGTGCTCGTCGATCGCAACGGCGTCCTCTGGGCCGGCACTCGCGATGGTCTCAACAGTTTTCGCGACAACGAGTTTACGACCTACACGACTCACGACGGACTCGCAAACAACTTTATCGGCGCGATCTTCGAAGACTCAAAAGGCAATCTCTGGGTGGGAACTCTCGGTGGCTTGAATAAAATTACGAACGGCAAGTTTCAGACGTTCACGGCCAAAGATGGTCTATCAAGTAACACCGTCATCTCACTCTACGAAGATGACTCAGGCGATCTGTGGATCGGGACCAACGGCGGCGGTCTCAACAAGTTTCACGACGGCAAGTTTGTTTCGTTCACGAATACGCCGGATGTCATCTATCGCATTCTCGAAGACCAACAAAAGAACCTGTGGTGCAGTTCGAACAAGGGAATTTTTCGTGTCAACAAGAATCAACTCAACAACCCTGTGTTTTATGGACCGGCCGATGGCACGTTGACGCGCGAGTGCAGCGGCGGCGGTCATCCGGCCGGATGGAAGACAAGCGACGGGCGCATCTGGTTCGCAACTATCAAAGGACTTGCCGTCATCGATCCCGAGAACATCCCACTCAACACTACGCCGCCACCGATCGCGATCGAACAACTCTTCGTCGACAACCAATCAATACCACTAACAATACCATTGCCACAAAAAGTAACGCTCTCGCCCGGCGCTGCACGGCTCGATTTCTATTACACCGCGCTGAGTTTCATCGCGCCCGAGAACGTGCGTTTCAAATACAAACTCGAAGGCTTTGACGATAATTGGATCGACGGTGGCGGTCGACGTGTCGCGTCGTATACAAACTTGCGGCCCGGCAAATACAAGTTTCGTATCATAGCAGCCAACAACGACGGCGTTTGGAACGAGACCGGCGCCGCGCTCGATTTTTATTTGCAGCCGCGCTTTTATCAGACTTACTGGTTCTATTTGGTTTGCGTTCTGCTTTTGGCGCTGACGGTGTGGCAACTCTATCGACTGCGTGTGAGACGAATGGCGCTACAGTTTCGCGCGGTACTCGCCGAACGTAATCGCATCGCACGGGAGATTCACGACAACCTGGCCCAGGACATTCTCGGCATTTCTGTTCAGCTCGAACTCGTCGCGCGCTTGATGCCCGCGGCTGCCGAAACGGCGAAGGGCCATCTCGATCGCGCGCGCATGCTGGTGCGAAACAGTATGACGGAAGCACGGCGTTACGTCTGGGATCTGCGCTCGCAGGAGTTGCAGAAAAAGGATTTGACGGCCGCGCTTCGCGATACGACCAAACGTTTGACCGCGCAAAGCGATATCGAGACGGTTGTTGAAGTGGCTGGACTCACTCGGCCGTTGCCGGTGGAAGTCGAAACGAACCTGTTGCGCATCGGACAGGAAGCAATCAACAATGCGGTGAAGCATGCGCGAGCAAACCGCATCGAAGTTGGGCTAAACTTCGACACAGCTAACGTGAGGCTGAGTGTTCGTGATAACGGGCGCGGCTTTGATCAGAACGAACAGATCGCTGACGGACATTTTGGTTTGCTCGGAATCCGCGAACGCGCCGCACAAATCGGTGGCGTGCTGTTGATCGACAGTGCGCCGGAACGCGGAACTCAGATCGCGGTTGAGGTGCCGTTGAATGAGTAACAAGATTCGCATGATCGTGATTGACGACCAGGCGGTAGTGCGTCAGGGCTTTGTGTCTCTCATCAACACCGTCGCCGACATGGAAGTGGTCGCGCAGGGCGTGAATGGTCAGCAGGCGATCGATTTATATCGCGAACACAAGCCGGACATCACCCTCATGGATTTGCGAATGCCGGTGCTGGGTGGTGTGGATGCGATTTCGAAGATCCGTCATGAATTTCCTGACGCGCGCATCATCGTGCTCACCACTTACGACGGTGACGAAGACATCTATCGCGCGCTGCAAGCCGGTGCTCAGGGCTACTTGCTGAAAGACATGTTTTTTGAGGAACTGGAAGACGCGATTCGAAAGGTCCATGCGGGCGCGCGCAGCCTGCCGCCGGTGGTTGCCGAACGACTCGCCGAACGCATGGGCGGTTCTGAATTGACGGTGCGCGAGCTTGAGGTGCTTCAGGAGATTGTGAACGGGAAGAGCAATAAGGAGATCGCGAGCGCGCTTCATATCAGCGAAGCGACCGTGAAGAGTCACATCAACAATATCCTCGGCAAGCTCGGCGTAACCGATCGAACTCAAGCGGCCACCCGCGCCCTCCAACGCGGCATCGTCCGCCTCTAAAATCGGTGCAATCTGTGGATGAATTTCTCCAACTAAAGATGGATGACAGGGCTGCGCGATCCTGTTATTTTTCGCAGCGTAGTTAACCAATTTCCGGTTCCGAGTTCAAGAATCAAGGCTTCTTCCCTACCACACTTGTTGCAGACCAAATAAGGGGTCTTGAACAAAGTTTAGCGAACTCGGAACCGGACCTCCTTTTTAAATCCTTTACGGTTTAATTGTTACCATCACGACGCCATGACTCGGCACCGTCGCTGTATAACTGCCGCTGATCTTGCCGAGGTCCTTGTGCGCCCACAGATCGCGGACGTTCGCCGCGAGTGTTTGCGGGTATCCGATATCGGTCCATGAAACTGAGATCTCGGCATCTTTCGCACCGCGATTGAACAGCACGACCGCTCGACTGCCGTCTGCCAACTGTTTTGACCACACTTCCCGATCGCCGTCGCGTTTGACGCGCCGTCCCTGCATTCCCAGCAGATCCTGATCGATAGCAATCACTTCTTTATTCGTCAGAATCTCCTTGATTTCGGGCGACATGCTTCGCAGATCATTACCGGCCATCAGAGGCGCGGCGAGCAGGCACCACAAACTGAAGTGCGCGCGATACTCGGTCGTCGTCATACCGCCGTTGCCTACCTCGAGCATGTCGGGATCGTTCCAGTGTCCTGGTCCGGCATACGACTCGAGTCCGTCCTGGAGATCGAGAATATGGACCACGCCCATGCCGCCCCAGTCACGTTTGCAGTCCCAACAATCCTGAATGTCGCCGGTCGTGCGCCAAAGGTTCCCAACGTCTTTCGCCCAGAGCCACGGTTTCGCGGTACCCCACTCGCAGATACTAAACACGATCGGACGTCCGGCTTTGAGCAGCGCATCTCGCATGATTGAGTACGAAGCGGGCGCGTTCTGGGTGCCGGTAGAACACCAGTCGTACTTCAGGTAATCGACGTCCCACGCTGCATACTGTCGCGCATCCTGAAACTCGTACCCGCGACTACCCGGCCGCTTCTGGCAAGTGAGTGTGCCGGCGTCTGAGTACAAGCCAAACTTCAGTCCCTTCGAATGAATGTAATCAGCGAGCGCTTTCATGCCGGAAGGAAATCGTTTTGGATCGGGCACGATGTTGCCCTGTGCGTCGCGATCGACCTGCCAGCAGTCGTCGATCACGAGGTAGACATAACCAGCGTCGCGCATGCCGCTCGTCACCATCGCGTCGGCCATCGACTTGATCAGATCCTCGCTGACGTTGCAGGCAAACTTGTTCCAACTGTTCCAGCCCATCGGCGGAGGTTTCGCGAGACCATTATCGTGCGCTTGCAGGTTGATCCCGCAGCAGGCAAGTAACAAAAGAAGAGCGATCAGTGTTTTCATATTTTCACATCTATCTCTGCGGTCTTCTGCGTTTCTCTGCGCTCTCTGCGTTAAACATCATTTTTCAACGCAGAGATCGCAGAGATACGCAGAGGACCGCAGAGAAAGTCACGGTACCCGAATAGTTTTTCTCAGTCTTGCATCGGTTGACGAGCCACCCACTGTGATTTCGATCTGATCTTTTTCGACGACCCAACCATGTGTTTCCGCGTTCCAGTAAGCGAGCCGTGATAGAGGCACTGAGATCTTTACGATTTTCTCTTCCTGCGGAGCCAGATGAACGCGCGTAAAGCCTTTCAACTCCTTCAGCGGACGTGCGACTTTCGAGTCGAGATGTTTCACGTACAACTGCACCACTTCATCACCCGCGCGCCTACCGGTGTTTTTCAACGTTACACTTACATCGATGCTTTCGCCGTTTCGATTAACCTTTAGATTGCTATACGCGAAAGTCGTGTAACTCAACCCATACCCAAACGGATAAAGCGGCGTGTCACGGAAGTACATGTAAGTGCGGCCGTGGCGAATGTCGTAGTCCATCATCGGCGGCAACTGCTTGAGGTCTCTGGGCCAGGTTTGGACCAGGCGCCCCGCTGGATTGTAATCGCCGAAGAGCACACTCGCGAGCGCGCGGCCTTCTTCCTGACTGTTCAGCGCCATGTGCACAATCGCAGGCACGTTTTCCTGCGTCCAATTGATCGCATACGGAAAGCTCGACTTGAGCACCACGATCGTCTTCGGGTTCGCCTGAAACACAGCCGTAATCAACTCTTCCTGTTCGAGCGTGATCGATTGTCGATCGACTGCCTCGCGTCCTTCACTCGGCACAGAAACTCGCGCCCACTGCGTGTCAAAACCACCATTCGGATGATTGCCGACACAGACAATCGCAACCTCAGACTCACGCGCGAGTCGAACTGCCGCATCGGCGTCATTATTCGCCGCATAGTTGACCTTCACCGCGTCACCGGCCGCACTCTTAATCCCATCGAGCGGCGAGATCGAATACGGCGGCGTGCCGCTGTACCAATCAAGCAGGACTTCGTTCGCGCGTGGTCCAATCACCGCGATCGACTTCAACGATCGCTTATCGAGCGGCAAAAGATTCGCGGAGTTTTTCAACAGCACGATTGACTCCTGCGCAGCGCGAAGAGCCAAAGCTTTGTGCTTATCAGTCAACCACGGATCGGTCGCTTCCTGTCCGATCGACGCATACGGCACACGCGCCGGAGGATCGAGCAGACCAAGCCGAATCATCACTCTAAAATTTCCCCGCAGCGCACGATCGATGTCGGCTTCTCTCAACAAACCCTTCGTTAACGCGCCCCTCACTGCATCGCGATAGTTGTCGAGAAACTGGCCGATGCCGGCTTTTACCGATTCCGCCGCCGCAGTCTCAAAATCCGGATAGTACTTGTGCGCGGTAACGAGATTGCGCATCGCGCCCGCGTCAGTGCAGATGATTCCATCCTGTCCCCACTGCTCGCGCGTCACCTTTTGCAACACCGGATTGATCGTCATCGGGACCTTGTTCATAGCATTGTACGCAGCCATGTACGCGCGCGAACCGCCTTCGACCACACCCATGTAAAAAGGCAACGAGTAGTATTCGTAAAACAGACGCTCATCGAAATCCGAACTCGACTTGTCGCGATCGTTCTCGTTGCTGTTCGCGAGAAAGTGCTTCATCAACGCGGCAGCTTGCCAGTACTTCGGGTGATCGCCCTGCAAACCTTTCGTGAACGCAACCACCATCGTGCCGTTGAAAAACGCATCTTCGCCATAGCATTCCTCGGTTCGCCCCCAGCGCGGATCGCGTCCGATGTCAGCGTTCGGCGATCTGATCACGATGCCGCCCTGGTGGTATTTAGGACTCTGAAAAACGTAACGTGCTTCGTAGCCTTCGACTTGACCGGCTTGTTTCAACAACTCTGCATCCCACGTTTCACCGAGTCCGATTCCCTGCTGAAACGTGGTCGCAGGAATCGTCAGCGGCCGGCCCCACTTTCCTGGACCACCCTGCGTCAGTCCGTGAATCCCTTCGACGTGACCACTCGCTTTGATACCCAAACGAGGAACGCTTGGATTCGTGTCGAGACACTCGATCTTCTCGTCGATAGTCATCAACGAAAGGATGTTGTCGATGCGCTGCTCGATCGGAAGGTCAGGATTCTGAAATGGATACTGGACGTGCGGGCCGGCGTTCGGAACAAGTTCAAGAATGCAGACCAGCAAGCTGATCAAGCAAATTGAGCCACAGATTTTCACTGATCGTTTACGGATTCCCTTCGACGATTTTGATGTACTTCCGAAGTGGTGGATTTGCAATTTTATCTACGCGTCCACTCGGCCATTTGATCTCGATGCTGTCGATCTTCGTCGCTTGACCGATGCCGAGAATCTCGCGCGGATCGTGCGACGAAAGATAACTGCCGCCCGCTGTTTTCAGTCGCTTGTACTTCACGCCGCCTGCTTCCCACGTGATGATCGCACCAACCGCGCCGGGATTACTGCGCGTCGCGACGAGATTCAGCCCAACCCAGTTGTTGCGATTGCCGCCTTCGTTTTTCAGCAGCACCGGAGCGTCGCCGTTGTTGATGATCAGCACGTCGAGATCGCCGTCGTTGTCGTAATCACCAACTGATAAGCCGCGCGCCGGCCAGTCTCTGGTGAAGGCCGCGCCCGAAATCGCGGTGACGTTTTTGAACGTTCCGTTGACATTTTCAAACAGCAACAACGGTTCTCTGTATTTAACTTTCAACGACTGGACCTCGACCATGTCGTCCGGATGACCGTTCGCGAGAATCAGATCGGGATCGCCGTCGTTGTCGTAGTCGAAGAAGCGCAATCCCCAACCGCTGAGCAAGCGCGTCGCTGGTCCAATCTCGCCCGGCTTGTCGATGAAGGTCAGGTCCTTTTGGTTTTGATATAGACTAAACAACTCCTGATCGATGTTCGCGACGAACAAGTCCTGCCAACCATCGTTGTCGTAGTCAGCGGCATCGACTCCCATCCCCGAGCGCGGCGCACCTGAGTCGCTGTACGCGACACCGGACAGCAGCCCGACTTCTTCAAACTTTCCTTTACCTTTGTTGACGAAGAGAAAATTCGCGAGTGTGTCGTTGGCGACGAAGAGATCCATCAGGCCGTCGTTATTCACGTCAGTGGCAACTGCGCCAAACGATTTACCGAGTGAGGCTGCGATGCCGGAGTCTTTGCTGACGTCGAGAAACTTGCCGCCGCCTTCATTGTGAAATAAGTAGCTGGGCCGCGGCTTAAAGACGCGCGGCACGCAGTAATAACGACGACCGATGCGATTATCGCCGCAGAAGATCGTGCCGGTGCCGCTGTACTGCACGAAACTGGAGACGAAGAGATCGAGTTTGCTGTCGTTGTCGTAGTCGAACCAGGTTGCGCAGGTGGACCAATTCGGGGCGGCAACTCCCGCTTTGTCGGTGACGTTTGTGAACGTGCCGTTACCGTTGTTATGAAAGAGCACGTTTGTGCCGTAGTTCGTTACATAAAGATCCTGCCAGCCATCGCCATCGAAATCGGCCGCAGCGGCGCCCATGCCGAAGTTGCCCATCTGTCCGCAGGCGACACCCGCCTTCTCGGTTACGTCGGTGAAAGTGCCGTCGCCGTTGTTGTGATAGAGCGCGTTCCTGATAGGAGTTTTGGGAGTGTAGAAATCGGATGGTCCACTGTTGACGAGGTAGATGTCCATCCAGCCGTCGTTATCAAAGTCGAAGAAGAGACCACCGCCGCCGCACGTTTCCGGCAGATGCCTCAACTCAGATCGACCATTGTCATGCACCCACGTGATCTTGCTTTGTGACGAAGGTACTTCGACGAACGTTACGCGTTGCGTTTCCCCAGGTTTTGACTGCGGCAGACTGAAGAGCAACGCCAGGATGGCTATTAAGCAAAAGAATTTCATCCGTTAATAATCCGTCTAATCTGCGGTTAATTCGGAAACGCCTCTCCAGGCTTCACGACCCTTATGTAATGATCCGTAAACTTAAAATGTGCCGGCTTCACTTCGATCTTCGGCATGTGACACGACGTGCAGTCTTTATCCGCCACCGGACAACTCTTGCCATCCCCGGCTTTCGCATTCTTGTCTCTCAACGAATGACACTCCAAACATCGCTTATCGTAATAAGCCGCGTCTTCGCGAAGTGGCTCGTGCGGGTTGTGACAGGCGACACAGCTAATGTTTCGATCGTCCGAATAACACTTGCTGTGAAAAATACGATACGGCTGAAAGCGAACGTTGTTGATCTCCATACTCTTCAACAACGAGAACTCTTCGGCGCCTCGATGACATGCGGCGCAGAACTGTTGCGTCAATTCATCGCCACTCATCAAGCCGGGATTGAAGATCGACTTCGCGGGCGTTTCACCTGCCTTGACGGCCGCGATGTGTTGTCCGCCCGGTCCATGGCAAGCCTCGCAGCGCACGCCGTGCGTGAGCTGCTCAAGACGCAATTGCGAACTGGCGAAGACCGTGGCCGTAGCGTGACAACTGAAGCAATTCGCGACTTCGTTGGCGGACAATAAGCGACCGACTGCATCATTCAGTGACTTCGGCACGCCGCGCGGCGCGCCGATCGTGAAATCGAGCGCCTTTGGTTCGTTATAAAAACTCACCAGGCTTTCGTAGAACTTGCCGTCGCGCTCGAGCACGTACGTCTGGCCCATCTTGCCTTGTCCGAAAGCGTAAACGATCGGAAACGAGATCGTTTCCTTTCCATCTGTGACTGCGTAAGAGCTCTGTTTGCCGTTGCGCGTGATCTCATAAGTGTATGGACCAACGCTCATCTTCAACTTCGGATTCTCGCTCAGGATTTTAGATCCACCGACGGGCTCCATCGCTTGCGCCATTCCACTGTTGACTGCCGACGCGAATTGCTTCTTGTGACACTCGCCACACGCCTGATCGCCAACAAACACAGTATCGGCGGGAACTCGGCGCGGGTTCCAACGACGCACAGCGTTCATCTGGGCATTCGCTGCGATACCCAATGCAATCACGATCGCGATTAGGAAATATTTTTTGTACACAGATTACGCGGATTATTGCGGATTAGGTTTTTCTTCCAACTGCCGTTTCTGATTGTATTCGTCCTGAAGTTTCTTAAACGTCTCGCGTTCGCGCGCGGCCTCTTCTTTGCGACCGGCGCGTGTGTATGCGCGGGCGAGAGCGAAGTGCATCTCGGGGCTCGAAGGCGCAAGTTTCACACCTTCTTCCAACTCCTTGATCGATCGATCGACCTGGCCCAACTCCAGCAACACGCGTCCGAGCACGTTGCGTGCGGCGTATAACTTCGGCGCCAGTTGCACTGCTTTCTCTGCCAGCGGTAAGGCGTCGTTAAATTGATCGCGCTTCAAGTATTCAAAAGCCATTTGCGTCAGCGCAGCGTAGTGATTCGGCGAGATCTCGAGTTCGCGTTTGAACTCTTTCAGCGCAGCGTCCGCATCCTGCGGCAGCATGTAAACACCAAACGCGTAATGGATGTTCGGATCGTTGGGATAACGAGCCAGCAGCGTGTCGAACGCAGTCCGCGCCTGATCGAGACGACGTGCAGCCATGTTGTACCCAGCCTGCCCTGCCACGAGCACTTTTTCTCGCTGATCGGGAGCAATCTCGTTGGGCAGTAACGGCATTCTCAACAACGTCAGTCCAAAAGCTTCGACGACTTTCGGAGTTTCCTGGCCGAAACGCACAAACTCATTCAGAACGTCGTAAGCACTTTCGAAATATTCGAAGTGGATGTAAAGCAGTGCGGTGTGATAACGAACGACGCGAGCCAGTTCGGAGTTGTCGTTCACGCCTGAAGTTCGGGCGCGTTGCAATGCGACCGCGGCGCGCTCGTATTCGCCGGTTTGAAACTGGCACAAGCCGAGCATGGCAGATGCGGGAGCGCGGTCAGGTTCGAGCGCAACGACGTTCTGAAAAGCATCGCGTGCTTGTGGGTACAAGTCGCGCTGGTAAAAGATCGCGCCGATGTACCACCAACCATCGGGCCATTTCGGTTTGATGCTCAATGCCTTGCCGTAAAGCGAGATTGCCTCGTCAAACCGCTCCGCCAGACGCGCTTCGTCCGCCTGCTTCACGAAATGATCGAACTGCGCCTCGGTATTTGCTTGAGCCGGTGCGCTTCGGGGTGGTCTTGTTTTACGAGTGGACTGCGCAATCACAATCGCTGAAGAAAACAACAAGAGCGATAATAAAGAACAAGTCAGGAAGAGGGGCGTGCCGCCGCACTTCCGAAAGCGGGGGCAAGCCACCCTTCCTGACTTGTCCTTTTCTTGAATACTCAATTTCCCTTAGCGATCTGGTTGTTTGGATTGCTGTTCGGAGTTTGATTTCTGGATCAGCGCCTTCTCGCGGTCGCCGTCTTCTTTGCGATTGAGCCGGTAATAAACCGACGCGAGCAGCACGCGCGCTTCGACAAAATCACCATGCTCCTTCAACACTCCTTCGAGCAGTGGCAATGCATCACCGGGCCGGCCCGCCGCCGCATAGACTGCCGCGAGGTGATAACGCGCATACTGTTCTCGCGGGCGAAGTTGAATCGCACGCTGCAAGTGGCCCAACGCTTCATCCAACTGCTTGTCCTGTCGCAGCAACACGCCAAGATAAAGATTCGCTTCGAAGTCGTTTGCATTGCTCGCCAACTCATTCTTAAACGCGACCTTCGCTTTCTCCGTGTCGCCTAAACGCATCAACACACGACCATACCAGGCCTGAACGGCCGGCAGTTTCGGATTCAACTCGATCGCACGCTGCGCTTCTTTAAGCGCACCTTGCGCATCATCGGCCAGCAACAGAATCGACGCCATCAACAGGTGCGCTTCGGCAGAATCTTCGTGACGAAACAAGCGATCGATGATCGCCTGTCCTTTATCCAACTGACCGTCGCCAATCAACGCACTGCCGAGCAGGTACGCAAGTGTGCGATTCTCCGCGTCAGTTTCCGCGAGTGGCGAAAGTGATTGAATGACTTTCTTGTACTCGCCAAGCCGGACCTGACAGTCGGCCAACACCAAACGCGCATTAGCTAACTGAGGACTGTCTGGAGGAGCAGCCGCGATGAATTTTTCCAACTCCGGTGCAGCGTCCGCGAACAACGCTGCCTTGTAATAAGCAAGCGCGAGATTGAAACGAATCGCGAGATTGCCGCTGTTGATAACGAGGGCTCGTTTGTACTGCTCGATCGCGTCTTCATAACGTCCGAGCGCCGAATAGGCAGCGCCCAGGTTCGAGCGCACGTCGACGCGCGCCGGGTACTTTTCGAGAATCGCGAGGTAAGCTTGAATGGCGCCTTGCAGATCGCCGTTCTGGTGACGTTGAGTGGCCCGCTCGAACGCCTGATCGACCGCCGGATCCTGCGCGAAAACCCGCCCCGCGAAGAGCGTTCCGAGCACAAAAATCGAAAATACTACAGCAGCTTCGCGCCGTCTTTTTTTGAGTGCCATTTATGAAATCCAGGCGAGCCTAAGATAGTTCAGAGTATACAATATTGGCCGCAATTTTACGCGACACAACGCGGATTAATTCATGTTCAGAATGGCCAATATGTGGCATACTCAGGTTAAAAATGAAGTCGTTTCTGAGTCTCCTACTCATCACCGCGATCGGTCTTCAAGCTGTCTCGCAAGAGCAGGACGAAGTGATCCGCGTGCGCAGCAACGAAGTGCGGTTGGACGTGGTGGTGAAAGACAAAAAGGGACGCCCGATCCGCGATCTGAAGGCCGCTGATTTCGAGATTCTCGAAGACGGAGTGCCACAGAAAGTCGAGTCGTTCCGGTTCGTCTCGAGAGAGACGACTGCGGTCAACTCAGAGTCGAAAGACGGCAAGTCGCGTGACGTCCCTTCAACCACGACACCTGTACCGGGACGACGATCAACTCCCACAGTCACAGCGCTCGTTTTCGATCGACTCTCACCCGAAGCTCGCGCGCTCGCGCGCAAGGCCGGTCTTGCATATGCGCAGGAAGGCATCGCAACCGGCGGCTTCACTGGAGTCTTCGGAATCGATCAAGCGCTGCGCACCGTTCAGAATTTCACTGACGACCCACAACTCGTGAAAGACGCAGTCGAAAGCGTTACCGGAACGGCGATTTCTAATTACAACTCGAACGCGGGAAAGATGCGCGACAACGTCGAACGCAGCGCCGTCCTTGAATCGCAGATAGCAGCAGCAACAGGCTCCGCATCCGCAGCCGGCGCCGCACAG
>DATEWS010000027.1:0-2274 GCA_035257785.1 Pyrinomonadaceae bacterium | reverse complement strand
CTTCTACGTCGTTGAGCGCAAGAAAGTGCCGGATCTAGTTTCGCGCACGTTGCACTGGTTTCGCTGGGAAGCGGGAATGACCTGGCTCAGCGGCTTTGCGTTGCTCGTATTGATCTACTATCTCGGCGGCGGCGCCTTGATCGATCCCGATGTGTTCGATATCAGCCTGGGTAA
Source organism: Pyrinomonadaceae bacterium (assembly GCA_035257785.1). Taxonomy (GTDB): domain Bacteria; phylum Acidobacteriota; class Blastocatellia; order Pyrinomonadales; family Pyrinomonadaceae; genus PSRF01. The sequence goes on along the minus strand of DATEWS010000027.1, from coordinate 2,100 downwards.
GGCCGTTGCGCTCGGTATCGGCGTAATCTTAGCGTGTGGCTTCATTTACGACATGATGATGTTATCGCCGCTTGGGCGTCATGAAAAACTTTTCGCGGCGATCGCGTATGTGCTGATTGTCATTGTGGTGTTCGGACTGACGCGAGTCTTCAGCGCTCGCGCCGCTTACATTCATCTCGGAGCGATCTTCGGCACGATCATGGCGGCGAATGTTTGGATGCACATTCTACCCGCGCAGCGAAAGATGATCGCGGCACTCAACGAAGGTCGCAAACCAGACGAGCGACTCTCGGCGCAGGCGAAGTTGCGATCGAAGCAGAACACGTTCATGGCGGTGCCGGTCGTGTTCATCATGATCAGCAACCACTTTCCCGGTGTGACTTACGGCGATCGTTACAACTGGATCATTCTGTCGGTGCTGGTGCTCGTTGGTTGGACCGCCGCAAAGTTCATTCGCCGCGGATAACACGGAATTAAAATCCGGATTTTTTCCGTGTCATGCGCGGTTAAAAAGATGATCGATCAACTCGATGAGCTGAAAAACCAATTTACCCCTGACGCGGCCCAGCGTATACAACGTCTACTCAAACAACTCTCACGTAAGAAAATCAAAGACACTGATTCGCTCGTTCGTTACCACGAGATCCTGCTCTTTCTTCGCGCCTACCCGCAAAACTCTGCGATTGTGCGCGCCGTGGAAGATGAGTTGCGCAGATTTGCCGAAAGAATTTCAGTGCTTGACGACAGTTCACCATTGCAACATCCGGAAGTTTCGGGTATCGCGGGCACAACCGTGACTGATACGTTCAGCTTCTACATTGTCCGCTGGCTCTTGCAGCGACACGCCACGCAGGTCGCGATCGATTGGGAGTGGTTTGAAGACGAGAACCGTTTAGCTGAAACGTGGCCGCGGTTTATACCCTTGCTGGAAGAAGACACGTTTGTTGAAGCGAACATTCCTTATCGCGAGTGGCTCGCAGCCGCGCGAAAAGGCCGTTCGGAACTGGGGTGGCTGATCGATCGCTTTAACGAGTTGCCGAAGTCTGACAAAGAACGGGCGGAGCTTTACGACTCGCAGCAGCTATACGTGCGCTGGACGCCAGACTTCAACGCATCGCGCACGGGCATGCGGTTGCCTAAACGCAGACCGTTCTATCATCGTGGCCCGCTAATTCAACGACGCGACATCGATTTCGCGAAGAAGTTGATCCAACCGGTGACGTTGAAGAAAGTGCCTGAGCGACAAGGCGAAAAAGCGCTCGATATGGCTCGTGAAGCATCGACGATTCGGTATCGCGAACTCTACGGCTTCACGCACGGCGATCCGAGACACGTCTATCACGCCGAGTTGGGACGCGGCGTTGAGCTTTTCCTCACCGGTCTGCCGCCAGGTAAGCGTCTGCCGTTGCGCGTATATCACGCCGCGATGATTTACAAGAACGGCGTGCCCATCGGTTACTTCGAAGGACTTTCGCTCTTCGAACGCATGGAGAGTGGATTCAACTTGTATTACACGTTTCGCGACGGTGAAACTGCGTGGCTCTACGCACGCACGCTCAACGTCATGCATCAATTCACGGGGGTGACCGCATTCTCACTCGATCCTTATCAGATCGGTCACGAGAACGAGGAAGGAATCGAATCGGGCGCGTTCTGGTTTTATCGCAAGCTCGGATTTCGACCAACAAGCAAAGAAGCTCTCGAGCTCACGTTAAAAGAAGAGGAGAAGATCAGGACGCGTAAAGGTTACCGAACACCGGCTTCGACGCTGCGCAAACTGGCGCGGAGTTCGATGATCTTTGAGCTGGATAGTTCGCGACGCGGTGACTGGGATCGTTTTCAGGTCCGCAAGATCGGTTTCAAGGCGCAACGAACGAAGAACGTGTTGTCGCTGATCAAACCAAAGCTCGAGCCTGAAGAAGTCACGCACCTCAGGTTGATGCAGAAGGATGAAAAGCTGCGACGTGCGATTATCAAACTCGGTTCTTAACCAAAAACAGTTTCACGCAACGGCGCAGCGGCGCAACGTTGACTTTCGCTGCGCCGTTGCGCCGTTGCGTGAACTTATTCTCCGAAACACCGATCAATCTGGAACTCCAG
>DATEWS010000026.1:0-7092 GCA_035257785.1 Pyrinomonadaceae bacterium | reverse complement strand
GCTGAAGAAGAAGAATGCTTTATCTCTGACGATTGGACCACCGATCGTGCCGCCAAACTGATGCCGCACATCCTTCGGCTTGTAACCCACCGGAGTGAAGACACCGTTGATTAACTCCTGGCGAACTGCGAGCGGGTTGCGTGCGCCCCACCTGTTATTGCGTTGATAGTAAAAACCACCGCCGTGAAAATCGTTCGTGCCGCTCTTCGTGATCGCGTTGACCACGCCCCCCGCGGAACGTCCGTACTCGGCTGAGTAGCTGGAAGTGTTGACTTGAAACTCTCTAATAGCGGCCTGGCTGATCGAGTAGCTGATACGCGTTCGGCCACGTTCTTCGGCGAAGAACGCCTGGTTGTTGTCGCCGCCATCGATCGTATTGTTGTTCAGCAAACCGGAGATGCCGCGGAAGCTAATCAAACCGAACGTGCCGTCGGGCACTGCACCGGGCGTCAACAACGCGAAGTTGGACCAACGGCGCCCGTTTATTGGCAGCTCGTTGATCGAAGTTTGATTGATGTTGCTGGAAAAGTCCTGCTGAGTTGTGTTGATTACCGGAGCTTCAGCGCTGACGTCAACCGTTCCAGTTACTGGACCAACAGACAGCGCCACTTCAAGATTTGTTTCGCGTCCGATTTCAACCACGACGTTCTCACTCGTCATCGGACTAAAACCTGACGCGTTAACAGTCACCGAATAGTTTCCCGGTTGCAGGTTGGCGACCTTAAAACGTCCGGTGTCATCGGTTGTCGCCGCATCTTCCTTATTCGTGCCGACGTTCTTCACGGTCACTGCGGCGCCCGCAACAACTTCCTTGGCTGGATTGGTTACGACGCCGCCGATTGCGCCGGTGGTTGTCGACTGCGCGAAAGCGACTGCGCTGAGACTTAGCACCAACAAACTTACAAAAAAGATCTTTGGTGTTTTGAGCATTGGGGAACTCCTTACTAATGAGTTAACGGTTGAATGCGTTACTAATGAGTTAACGGTTGAATGCGTTTCAGCGCGGGTAGAATCGACTTCTTACCATGCTTAGCTTGTTTTTAGCAAGGTTTAAAACCTTAACGCGGATAACACGGATCAGTTCCGTGTTATCCGCGTCATCCGTGGCTTATTACCTAGAACTCGAAGCGCGCAGCTAACTGAATCTGACGCTCGCGGAAAAAGAAGCCATTCGAAAGATCACTCGGCGTTCCGAATGTCGGATCGAATGTTCCAATCACGGTCGAGCCTGAAGCAGAGAGCACATACATTCGGTTATTCACACCCGTCACTTGCGTGCGGTTGAAAATATTGAAGCCTTCAGCAAGGAATTCGATCTTCGAACCTTCCGTCACCTTGAAGCGACGTGAGATGCGCATGTCGACGTACTTGATTGAAGGTGCATGAAACGCGTTGTTTGGTGTCAAGCCAAATCGCAGCGATCCGTTCGTACCATTGATGCTGCCGGTCTGCTGAGGAGTGCCGAACGTGGTGCCAGTAGCAACAGCGGTCGGCGGCGTGAAGCCATTAGTGACGGCCGTGTACCGGAATCCTGAATACATGTTGACGATGGGCGCGATGGTCCATCCGTTCAGGATTGCCTTGGCGGTGTCACTAAAACCGGTGAAGTTAGTGTTGTAAACAACGCTGGCCACGAATTTGTGACGGCGGTCAAATGGGGATAGTCCACTGTCAGCCGATGCATTGAAAGGATCAAACAGTGCCGAGAACCCAGGAGTAAACGTGTTGGAACTCTGCGATCCGCCGTTGTCCTGTGCTCGCGACAAGGTGTAACTGCTCTGGAACTGCAGGCCGTGCGTCAGGCGTCGATTCGCCTGCAACACCAACGCGTGATATTTGGTCGAGACGCTGTCGCGAATCTCGAGGATGTTGCCGAAGGCGCCATTCGGTCTCGCTGTCGCTGGAGACGCAGGAGCGCGGTAGTACGGGAATACCCAGGTTTGACCCGCGAATGGACCATCGACGAGGCTTACTCGTCCCTGGGCAGTCGGCGCGCTCAGGTTCGTATCGACGAACGTGGTCAGGTGTTGTCCGTAACTAAAGAGATAGCTCGCGGAGACAACCGTGTTACGCGCGATCTCGCGCTCCACGATTATGTCGCCCTGATGAATCAGTGGATTCTGGAAGCCATCACGGAAGTAGTTAACCGCCGCGGTACCCGCAGGCGCCGTGGCCAAAATATTCGGGAACAGCGGGGCGGCCGGGTTTCCGTTGGGATTGGTAGCATTAGCACTACCGCCGCAGAGCGCCGCGCTGCAATTGGCCGGAACCGAACTGACGGCCTGACCAGCCGAGGTTCCAGTGTTGATGAGCGAATTGATAATGATCGTGCCGTTGATGCGGCCATAGTAGATTCCGTAGCCGCCGCGCAGGCTTGTCTTACCATTGCCACTGAGATCCGTCGCGAAACCAATGCGCGGACCGAAGTTGTTCTTGTCGCTCGGCCGGTTCCCCGTCTGCGGCAACGCCGGATTTACGAGGAATGGTTCGGGAAACGCTTCGTAGTCCCAACGCAAACCAAGGTTCAGTGTCAGCCGCGGCGAAACGCGCCAGTCATCCTGCGCAAAGAACGCCCAGTCAGTAGTTCGTTCCGTAAAACGAGGCTGGCCGAAACCCTGTGAATAGTTGCTGGTGTAGCACCTCCCGGCAAATCGAGTTTGAGCTTGATTCGGCGACGCAACAGCGGTGGCGCACCTGCCGGTAAGATCCGTGGTCGCGTTATTGGCATTGAAATTCGTAACAGCCGTTGCCCGGAGGGCGCCGTTGGTTACCCAGTTTGTATAGTCAACGATAAAGTCGTTGATGTTGCTGTAAGTGTAAGACCCGGCTCCGGTGAACAGGTTGTCGTCGATGTCCCTGACGCGATTGATGTCCGTACCAAACTTTAAGGTGTGGTTCCCGGTCGTATAGGTCAGTGAATCTGCGAACTGAAAACGACGCTCATCCGGAAGAGCTAGTCGATCAAGCGACGTGGCCTTACCGATCGTGATGCCGTTGGTCAACGTGATCTGCGGCGAGAAGCCATTGGCCGTGGTTGGCTGGCCCTGCAGTGGCGTCTGTGCAAACTGTGCATTCAGCTCATCGGCCCACTGGAACCGAAATTCATTGATGAGCTGGTTTGAAAGAGTTGACGCAAGTCGCAGGTTCAGCGAATCGACTTCAACTATGTCGTCGCCAAAACCGGTACGATCGCGAGTCACGGTCGCGCCGGTCTGAACTCCGGCCGGTGAGTTCCAGCGCAAGCGGTTATACGTAGCCGTGAACTGATTCTTTGAGTTTATATTCCAATCGATCTTCGGCAGGAACAATCTCTGGTCACCGCGACGCGGCACTTCGCCGGTCTGATCGTTAAGGAACGACAACGCGGCATCGATCTGTCCGTTTGTCAGGCCTCGTCCGGTAAGAGTGCTACGGCTAACGGTATTGAGATAGCCGGGCGTACTAAACACCGCGATGCCGGGGAAGTTACGTCGCTGCTCGTCGTAGCTGAAGAAGAAGAACAGATTGTCTTTGACGATTGGGCCACCAATCGTGCCCCCAAACTGATACCGAACGTCTTTTGGTTTCAGGGCTTCTCTGGTGGAGACTCCGTTCACTAACCGGGTTATGAAACTATTCGGGTTGCGCGCGCCCCACTTGTTGTTGCGGTCGTAAAAGAACCCCGAACCGTGAAACTCATTTGTGCCCGATTTGGTGATGGCGTTGATAACGCCACCCGCGGATCGTCCATACTCAGCCGAGAAGTTTGAGGTGTTGACCTGAAACTCGCGAATTGCGCCCTGGCTGATTGAGTACCCGGCGCGCGTGCGGCCACGCTCTTCTGAGAAGAAGGCCTGGTTGTTGTCGCCACCGTCAACAGTGCTGTTGTTCAGCAAACCCGAAATGCCGCGAAAACTGATCAAACCGAAGTTGCCGTCAGGAACTGCGGTAGGAGTAAGAATCGCGAAGTTGGACCAGCGCCGCCCATTTACCGGGAGTTCGTTGATGGAAGTCTGGTTGATGTTGGTCGAGAAGTCCTGCTGCGTCGTATTGATTACCGGCGCCTCAGCACTGACGTCTACCGTTCCGGTCACGGGACCGACGGAGAGCGCGACTTCAAGAGTCGTCTCGCGTCCGATTTCAACCACCACGGGGTCTATCGTCGATGGACTAAAGCCGGACGAGTTGATGGTCACGGAATAATTTCCGGGCTGGAGATTCGCGACCTTAAAGCGTCCGGTGTCGTCGGTCGTGGCCGTGTCTTCCTTGTTGGTGCCGACGTTCTTCACCGTTACAGACGCACCCGGAACGACTTCCTTATTAGGATTGGATACCACGCCTCCGATTGAGCCGGTGGTGGTCGACTGCGCAAATGCGACTGCGCTCAATGCGAACACCAGCAAGCTCACAAAACAAAGCTTCACTATTTTCGACATACAGGGGAACTCCTTAAACAAATGGTTAGTGCAAGTTCAAATTCGAGATGAAATGTTTGCGATTGGACTCAGCTAAGCAAACGGCGACTTCTACCATGCTGAGCTTCGCTTTAGCAAGTCAAAACCCGTGCCGGATAAGGTTTTAAATGGCCTCATCCAACAAAAGCGAGACATGCCAATAGTTAACCGAAAAAAGGGAGAGAAACATGCCACTAAAGCATGCAAGAATTTGGATTTAATCCTAAATTCAGGAAAACCCGCCACGGATTTTCACAGACTAACGCGGATTTATTTTTTAAAGATTATCCGCGTTGATGCGCGTGAATCCGCGGCGTTATTACACTCGTTCGACGATCATCGCGATGCCCTGTCCACCACCGATGCACGCCGTCGCAAGGCCGTACCGTCCGCCCCGCCGGTGCAGTTCGTGAAGAACAGTCAAAACGAGGCGTGTGCCGGTCGCGCCGAGCGGATGTCCGAGCGCAATCGCACCGCCATTGACGTTTGTACGCGAGCGATCCAGTCCGAGTTCTTTTTCCACAGCCAGGTACTGCGCTGCGAAAGCTTCGTTCACTTCCACTAGATCCATATCACTCAACGACAAACCCGCTTTCGCGAGCGCCGCACGAGTTGCGGGCACTGGTCCGATGCCCATGATTTCCGGCTCAACACCCGCATAGGCCCAACTCACAATCCGGCCCATCGGCTTCAAGTCTCTATCTTTGACAAACTCTTCACCCGCGATGACGAGTGCTGCCGCACCGTCAACAATACCCGAGGCATTTCCCGCTGTGACAAATCCATCGTGGGCAAACGCCGGTTTGAGTTTCGCGAGACCTTCGAGCGTTGTCTCCGGTCGCGGATGATCGTCATCAGTCACCTGAGTGGTTCCTTTGCGCGTCTTTACGTCGACCGCAACGATCTCTTGAGCGAACACGCCCGCGTCTTTGGCGCGCTTCGCTTCCTGTTGCGATCGCAACGCATATTTATCCTGCTCTTCACGCGAGATCTCAAACTTGCGCGCGAGGTTCTCGGCAGTGCCCGCCATCGGCGTGTTGCAGTAAGTATCGAGCAGCGCCACCATCAAACTGTCTTCGAGTTTTCCCTGACCCAACGCAAAGCCGGAACGCGCGCCGCGAATGACGTGCGGCGCCTGCGACATCGACTCCATGCCACCAACTAAACACGTGCGCGCCTCGCCGAGTTGAATCATCTGCGCGCCTGACACGATCGACTGAATGCCGCTGCCGCATAGCCGGTTGACAGTCAGCGCCGGTCGATCAAAAGGGACACCCGCCTTTAACGCAACGTGGCGCGCGCCGTAAATAGCGTCGCCGGAAGTTTGCAAAGCGTTACCGATCACAGCGTGATCGATTTCATCGGGCTGCACTTTCGTAGCTTCCAAAGCACCGCGTGCCGCCACCGCACCAAGATCGATTGCCGATACGTCTTTCAACGCGCCGACATATTCACCCATCGGCGTTCGCTTTCCACCTAGTATGAAAACGTCCTTAGTCATTTCTGAATCCCTTTGTTATGAAAATCCGCTCCAATCGAAACCTTGAAGGCTAACAGAAGAAGATAGTTTCACGCAAAGGCGCAAAGTTCACGCCAAGGCGCAAAGTCTAAATAAAGTTTTCTTCGTGCCTCTGCGTGAACTTTGCGCCTTTGCGTGAAAGTATTCTTCAATGATCGCGGCCGAAGCGATGTTCCTGTAGATAACGATGCAGCAGTTCTTCGAGGAAGCCTTCGTAGGTGAACGTGGCGACGTCGTAGGTGGGTCGAATTTTGTAAAGAATCGGCAGTGAAACTCGCCACGCCATCCACTGCCGCGGCACATCAGCCAGATCCCAGCGGCGGCGCAAAAAAGTTTCGACTACCTGAATTTCCGAGTCTGTCAAACTACTCAAGCTGGCGGTGAACTCTACGGGTTTGAAAGATCGACGCAGTGCCGGATCGCTGACGGGCGTGGCAAAGACTTGTGAGAACTCAGGCGCTTCCGCTTCGCGTTCGCGAACGACGACTGTGCCCGCCACCATGTCGCCGATGCGCTGATCTCGAGTCGTTGAAAAAACTGAGATCAATCCGATTGAATAAAAAGGCGCCGGCATCATGTCTAAAGTGCGCAGCAGGTTACGAACTGCCGCTTCCCAGAAAGTAATGGGCCGTCCGTCTTCACGAAGAACGCGCAGTTTCAACCAGCGTTTGCCCGGCGTTTGTCCACTCCAGGCCCATTCGAAGAACGCGAAGTAACCGGCCAGGATCAAAAACAGCACGAGGATCATCGCCGCAAGGACCCACTTCGGCGCGCTTGATACTGCCTGTTCAACGCTCGGAAAACTCATCAGTATGAAAGCGCTAAGCGCGATGAGCCCGATAGCAAGAAGTTGAATCGTGTGGTCTATGGCGCAGGCGATGAAGCGGTTTCCGATCGACGCGAGCGCGAAATGCAAAGGCACGCGCTCCGGCGTTTCGATGACGAGGATGTCTTCAGTTGCGAGTGTTGCTGACATATCCGCGTTCACCCGCGTTAATTCGCGGCTCTAACTTTCACGAATCGTCGCTTTCCAACCTGGACCAGAAACGATCGATCGCCACTGAGATCAACTTCGAAATCAGACTGCGTTTGACGTTCGCCTTCAACATAAACTCCGCCCTGCTCGATCATCCTTCGCGC